>NZ_KV813429.1:176863-233998 GCF_001813645.1 Pseudomonas sp. HMSC063H08 | reverse complement strand
GCGATCATCATGTTCTCCTTCGGTGGCCTGGAGCTGGTGGGCATCACCGCCGCCGAGGCGTCCGAGCCGAGGAAGGTGATTCCCAAGGCGATCAACCAGGTGATCTACCGGATCCTCATCTTCTATATCGGCGCCCTGGCGGTGCTGCTCTCGCTGTATCCATGGGACCAGTTGGTGGAGACCATCAACGCTTCCGGCGACGACTACAGTGGCAGCCCGTTCGTGCAGATCTTCTCGTTGATCGGCAGCGGCACCGCGGCCAACATCCTCAACTTCGTAGTCCTCACCGCGGCATTGTCGGTCTACAACAGCGGCGTCTACTGCAACAGCCGGATGCTCTACGGCCTGGCCGCCCAGGGCGACGCGCCGAAGGTGCTGATGTCGGTGGACCGCCGGGGCGTGCCGGTGCTGTCGATCCTGGTCTCGGCGCTGATCACCTTCCTCTGCGTGATCGTCAACTACGTATTGCCGCACAAGGCGCTGGAACTGCTGATGTCGCTGGTGGTGGCGGCGCTGGTGATCAACTGGGCGATGATCAGCCTGTCGCACCTGAAGTTCCGCGCGGCGATGAAGCGGCAGGGCGTGGACACCTTCTTCAAGGCACTCTGGTCGCCGTTCAGCAACTACCTGTGCCTGGCCTTCGTGGTGTTCATCCTTGGCATCATGCTGATGATCCCCGGGATCAACATCTCGGTGTACGCCATTCCATTCTGGCTGCTGCTGATGTGGTTGTGCTACCGGGTCAAGCTGTCGCTGGCGGAAAGGCGCGGGCTCGGCCAGCAGGCCTGAGCCTGCGGGTGGCGCGGGACGGGAGCTTCGGCTCCCGTTTTTCATTTCGCACGGGCAAGTTTTTCTGTCGTTTTCTGTTACGCGTTTCAAGACCCGGTGTGCGGCTTGGGTGGCTCCCGGGGAGGTGGCTCTTTATAATCCCGGAGTTACCTTGCGGGGCCATTCATCAATCGTGCCAATTCAGTACGTTGTGCGCGATGATGGTCATTTTCTGACTTGGGCCTCGTCTTTTCTGTCCACGACCACTAGGCACTAGACATGATCAAGATAAAACGTGGCCTGGACCTGCCCATCAGCGGCGCCCCCGAACAGCGCATCGAGGCAGCACGCCCGGTACGCAGCGTGGCGTTGATCGGTTTCGACTACCACGGCATGAAGCCGACCATGGCGGTGCAGGTAGGCGACCGGGTGAAGCTGGGGCAGGCGCTGTTCACCGACAAGAAGAATCCCTCCGTCAGCTATACCGCACCCGGCGCCGGTGTGGTCAGTGCCATCCATCGTGGCGAGAAGCGCGTCCTGCAATCGGTGGTCATCGATCTCGACGGCGACGAGCAACTGGAGTTCGCCCGTTATCCCGCGGACCAACTCGCCACGCTGAGCGCCGAGCAGGTCCGCGACAACCTGTTGCAGTCGGGCCTGTGGACCGCGCTGCGGACCCGGCCGTTCAGCAAGGTGCCCGATCCCGAGTCCAGCCCCAGTTCGATTTTCGTCACTGCCATCGATACTCAGCCGCTGGCCGCCGATCCGCAGGTGGTTATCGCGGAGCAGGGCGAGGCCTTCCAGGCCGGGCTGACGGTGCTCGGGCGCCTGGCCCGGGTGTTCCTGTGCAAGGCGGAAGGCGTTTCGCTACCCGGCGAGGCGCTCTCCGGCGTGACCGCGCAAGCCTTCGCCGGTCCGCATCCGGCGGGCCTGCCCGGCACCCATATCCACTTCCTCGACCCGGTGGGTGCCGGCAAGAGCGTGTGGAACCTGAACTACCAGGACGTGATCGCCATCGGCAAGCTGTTCACGACCGGGCAATTGTGGACCGAGCGGGTGATCGCCCTGGCCGGTCCGGTGGTGGAAAAGCCGCGTCTGGTGCGCACCCGGTTGGGCGCCAACCTCGACGAACTGGCCGCCGGCCAGCTGCAGCCGGGCAACAACCGGCTGATCTCCGGCTCCGTGCTGGGCGGTCGCACCGCCCATGGCGCCTACGCCTACCTGGGGCGCTACCACCTGCAGTTGTCCTGTCTCAAGGAGGGCGACCAGCGCGAGTTCCTCCACTACCTGCGCGCCGGGGTGGAAAAGCATTCGCTGCTCAACGTGTTCGTCTCCAGGCTGCTCGGCGGCAAGCGTTTCGCCTTCACCACCAGCACCAACGGCAGCCCGCGTGCGATGGTGCCGGTAGGCAATTACGAGGCGGTGATGCCGCTGGATATCCTGCCGACCCAACTGCTGCGCTACCTGATCGTCGGCGACACGGAAATGGCCCAGAAGCTCGGCGCCCTGGAACTCGACGAAGAGGACCTGGCGCTGTGCAGCTACGTCTGCGCCGGCAAGTACGAATACGGCCCGATTCTGCGGGACAACCTGGCACGCATCGAGCAGGAGGGCTGAGCCATGGGTTTGCGTAACCTGCTCGACAAGGTCGAGCATCATTTCGAGAAGGGCGGGCGCTACGAGAAGTGGTACCCGCTGTACGAAGCCGTGGACACCTTCCTCTATCGTCCCGGCAGCGTCACCCGCACCACTGCACACGTGCGCGACGGCATCGACCTGAAGCGCATGATGATCATCGTCTGGCTGTGCACCTTCCCGGCGATGTTCTTTGGCATGTACAACGTCGGCCACCAGGCCAACCTGATCTTCGCCCAGAGCCCCGACCTGTTGAGCGCCCAGGATGGCTGGCGCTTCGCCCTGATCGGCGCGCTGGCCGGGTTCGACCCGAACAGCCTGTGGGATTGCCTGGTCCAGGGCGCCGCGTACTTCCTGCCGGTGTACCTGACCACCTTCATCGTCGGCGGTTTCTGGGAGGTGCTGTTCGCCAGCATCCGCCGCCACGAGGTCAACGAAGGCTTCTTCGTCACCTCGGTGCTGTTCGCCCTGACCCTGCCGCCGTCCGTCCCGCTGTGGCAGGTAGCCCTGGGGATCAGCTTCGGCGTGGTGCTGGGCAAGGAAGTGTTCGGCGGCACCGGGAAGAACTTCCTCAATCCGGCACTGGTCGGCCGGGCCTTCCTGTTCTTCGCCTACCCGGCGCAGATGTCCGGCGACGCGGTATGGACCTCGGTGGACGGCTTCGCCGGCGCCACCTCGCTGAGCCTGGCCGCCGCCGGCGGGGTGGACAACATCCTCGGCCACGGCCTGACCTGGATGGATGCCTTCCTCGGCCACATGCAGGGGTCGATGGGCGAGACCAGCACCCTGGCGATCTTCATCGGCGGCGCCGTGCTGCTGCTGACCCGCATCGCCTCCTGGCGCATCGTCGCCGGGGTGATGCTGGGGATGGTCGCCATGAGCTACCTGTTCAACGCCATCGGCTCGGCCAGCAACCCGATGTTCGCCATGCCCTGGTATTGGCACCTGGTCACCGGCGGCTTCGCCTTCGGCATGATCTTCATGGCCACCGACCCGGTCTCGGCGTCCATGACCGATACCGGCAAGTGGCTGTTCGGCGCCCTGATCGGAGTGATGGTCATGCTGATCCGGGTGGTCAACCCGGCGTTCCCGGAAGGCATGATGCTGGCGATCCTGTTCGCCAACCTGTTCGCACCGCTGATCGACCATTTCGTCGTTCAGGCCAACATCAAGCGGAGGCTGGCGCGCAATGGCTAATCAAGAATCCACCACCCGCACACTGCTGGTAGCCCTGGTGGTGTGCCTGGTCAGCTCGGTGTTCGTCGCCGGCGCGGCGGTGGCGCTGAAGCCGACCCAGGCGGAAAACCGCCTGCTCGACAAGCAGCGCAGCATCCTCGCCATCGCCGGTCTCGGCGAGCCGGGCATGTCCGGCAAAGAGGTCAAGGCGCTGTTCGACAGTCGCATCACCGCCAAGGTGGTCGACCTGCAGAGCGGCACCTTCAGCGATGCCCAGGACCCGCTCGGCTACGACCCGCTGAAAGCGGCCAAGGACCCGGCGCTGTCGGAGGCGCTGCCCGCCGCCGAGGACATCGCCTCGATCAAGCGCCGCGAGCGCTACACCACGGTCTACCTGGTGGAGACCGACGGCAAGCTCGACACCCTGATCCTGCCGGTGCGCGGCTACGGTCTGTGGTCGACCCTGTACGGCTTCCTGGCGCTCAAGGGCGACCTCAATACGGTCGCCGGCTTCGGCTTCTACCAGCATGGCGAGACCCCCGGTCTCGGCGGTGAGGTCGACAATCCGAAATGGAAGGCGCTGTGGGTCGGCAAGACCCTCTACGACGCCCAGGGCGATCTTGCCGTACAGATCATCAAGGGCTCGGTGGACCCGCAGTCGGCGAAGGCGACCCACCAGGTCGACGGCCTGGCCGGCGCCACCCTGACCAGCAAGGGTGTCGACAACCTGCTGCATTTCTGGCTCGGCAAGGACGGTTTCGACGCCTTCCTCGCCAATCTGCGCAAAGGGGAGGCGTGATGGCTGCTCAACCCACGATCCGCGAAGTCCTGTTCAATCCGGTCTTCCAGAACAATCCGATCGGCCTGCAGATCCTCGGGATCTGCTCGGCGCTGGCGGTAACCTCGAACCTGAAGACCGCTACCGTCATGGCCATCGCCCTGACCCTGGTGACCGGCTTCTCCAACCTGTTCATCTCGATGATCCGCCGGCAGATTCCCAGCTCGATCCGGATGATCGTGCAGATGGTGATCATCGCCTCGCTGGTGATCGTCGTCGACCAGGTGCTCAAGGCCTATGCCTATAGCCTGAGCAAGCAGCTCTCGGTGTTCGTCGGGCTGATCATCACCAACTGCATCGTGATGGGCCGCGCCGAAGCCTTCGCCATGGCCAACCCGCCGCTCGTGTCGTTCTTCGACGGCATCGGCAACGGTCTCGGCTACAGCGCCATGCTGCTGGTGCTGGGCTTCGTCCGCGAGCTGTTCGGCGCCGGCAAGCTTTACGGCATCAGCGTGTTGCCGACGGTCAACGATGGCGGCTGGTACCAGCCGAACGGCCTGCTCCTGCTGCCGCCTTCGGCGTTCTTCCTGATCGGCCTGATCATCTGGGCCCTGCGGACCTGGAAGAAAGACCAGGTCGAGGCCCCGACCTACAAGATGGCCCCGCAGGTATCCAGCAAGGAGGCTTACTGATGGAGCACTACATCAGCCTGTTCGTGAAGGCCGTGTTCGTCGAGAACATGGCGCTGGCGTTCTTCCTCGGCATGTGTACCTTCATCGCCATCTCGAAGAAGGTGGAGACCGCCATCGGCCTGGGTATCGCGGTGATCGTGGTGCAGACCATCACCGTGCCGGCCAACAACCTGATCTACACCTACCTGCTCAAGGACGGCGCGCTGGCCTGGGCCGGGCTGCCCGAGGTGGACCTGAGCTTCCTCGGCCTGCTCAGCTACATCGGGGTGATCGCCGCCATCGTGCAGATCCTCGAGATGCTCCTCGACAAGTACGTACCCAGTCTCTACAACGCGCTGGGCGTGTTCCTGCCCCTGATCACGGTGAACTGCGCGATCATGGCCGGCTCGCTGTTCATGGTCGAGCGCGACTACAACCTTGCCGAGAGCACGGTGTACGGCGTCGGCTCGGGCTTTTCCTGGGCGCTGGCGATCGCCGCGCTGGCGGGTATCCGCGAGAAGCTCAAGTACAGCGACGTCCCCGAGGGCCTGCAGGGCCTGGGGATCACCTTCATCACCATCGGCCTGATGTCGTTGGGCTTCATGTCGTTCTCCGGCGTGCAGTTGTAAGGAGAGGCCCGTGATCGGATTCGAGATTTTCCTGGCCATCGGCATGTTCACCGCCATCGTCCTGGGCCTGGTGGCGATCATCCTGGTCGCCCGCGCCAAGCTGGTGTCGAGTGGCGACGTGACCATCCAGATCAACGGCGAGCACAGCCTGACCGTGCCGGCCGGCGGCAAGCTGCTGCAAACCCTGGCGACGAACAACGTGTTCCTGTCTTCCGCCTGCGGCGGCGGCGGCACCTGCGCGCAGTGCAAGTGCGTGGTGGTCGAGGGCGGCGGCGAGATGCTGCCCACCGAGGAGTCGCACTTCACCCGGCGCCAGGCGAAGGAGGGCTGGCGCCTGTCGTGCCAGACCCCGGTCAAGCAGGACATGCAGATCCGCGTGCCTGAAGAGGTCTTCGGGGTGAAGAAGTGGGAATGCACGGTGGAGTCCAACCCCAACGTCGCCACCTTCATCAAGGAACTCACCCTGCGCCTGCCGGACGGCGAGAGCGTGGATTTCCGCGCCGGCGGCTACGTGCAGCTGGAATGCCCGCCGCACGTGGTCGAGTACAAGGACTTCGATATCCAGCCGGAATATCGCGGCGACTGGGACAAGTTCAACATGTGGCGCTACGTGTCGAAGGTCGACGAGACGGTGATCCGCGCCTACTCGATGGCCAACTACCCGGAAGAGCAGGGCGTGGTCAAGTTCAACATCCGCATCGCCTCGCCACCGCCGGGCAGCGACCTGCCGCCGGGGCAGATGTCGTCCTGGGTGTTCAACCTCAAGCCGGGCGACAAGGTCACCGTGTACGGGCCGTTCGGCGAGTTCTTCGCCAAGGACACCGAGGCCGAGATGGTCTTCATCGGCGGCGGCGCCGGCATGGCGCCGATGCGTTCGCACATCTTCGACCAGTTGCGCCGGCTCAAGTCGAACCGCAAGATCAGCTTCTGGTACGGCGCGCGCTCGCTACGCGAGGCCTTCTATACCGAGGAGTACGACCAGCTGCAGGCGGAGAACCCCAACTTCCAGTGGCACCTGGCGCTGTCCGACCCGCAGCCGGAGGACAACTGGACCGGCCTGACCGGCTTCATCCACAACGTGCTGTTCGAGAACTACCTGAAGGACCACCCGGCGCCCGAGGACTGCGAGTTCTACATGTGCGGCCCGCCGATGATGAATGCCGCGGTGATCAAGATGCTCACCGACCTGGGCGTGGAGCGCGAGAATATCCTGCTGGACGATTTCGGTGGCTGAGCCTTTCCGTCCGCTTGCCAAGGCCGGACTGGCAGCGCTGGCGCTGGTCCTGGCCGGTTGCGGCGACACCCTGGAAAGCTTCGGCGGCCCGACCATGGGCAGCACCTATTCGATCAAGTACGTGCGCGGCGCCTCGGCGCCCGACGTCCAGACGGCGAAAGCCGCGGTGGAAGCGATCCTCGCCGAGGTCGACCGGCAGATGTCCACCTACCGCGACGACTCCCTGGTCTCGCGTTTCAATGCGCTGCCGGCGCAGTCCTGCATGGAGCTGCCGCCACCGATGCTGGAGTTGCTGCGCTACGGCGGCGAGTTGTCGGAACAGAGCCAGGGCGCCTTCGACATGACCGTCGAGCCGCTGATGAACCTCTGGGGCTTCGGTCCGCAGGCGCGGGTGGAGAAGGTTCCCAGCGCCGAGCAGATCGCCGCGGCGCGCCGTGACGTCGGCCATCGACACCTGCGCATCGACGGCCAGCGCCTGTGCAAGGACGCCGCCGTACAGCTGGACTTCGACAGCATCGCCGCTGGCTATACGGTGGACGCGGTAGGCGAACGCCTGAAGGAGCTTGGCGTGCGCAGCTACCTGGCGGAAATCACCGGCGAGTTGAAAGCCGAAGGGCGCAAGCCGGACGGCACGCCCTGGCGCATCGCTATCGAAGCGCCGCGCGAGGGCCAGCGGGTCGCCCAGCAGGTGCTGGCGCTGGACGGCTACGGCGTCTCGACCTCGGGCGATTACCGCAACTATTTCGAAGAGAACGGCCAGCGCTATTCGCACACCTTCGACCCGCGCACCGGCGCGCCGATCGACCATCACCTGGCTTCGGTCACGGTGCTCGATCCGTCGACGCGCAACGCCGACGGCCTGTCGACCCTGCTGATGGTGCTCGGTCCGGAAGAGGGCTACCGTTTCGCCGAGAAGCACCGACTGGCGGCGCTGTTCGTCAGTCGCCAGGGCAACGGTTTCGACAGCCGCACCACGCCACGCTACGAGCAACTGTTCGGCAACCAAGGAGAACGTCCATGACCTGGCTACTGGTCTTCGTCATCATGCTGCTGGTGGTCTTCGGCATGTCCATCGGGGTCATCATGGGCCGCAAGCCGATCGCCGGTTCCTGCGGCGGCATCGCCAACCTGGGGATCGAGAAGGAATGCTCGATCTGCGGCGGCGACCGGCAGAAATGCGAGGAAGCCAACCGCGACGAATCTGTAGTGCCCGGAAAACTCGCCTACGACGCGACCAAACGCTAATGTGCGACATTTCGCACGGGGCGTAACATATGCCCGCCTCGAGGTCGGACCGAGCCTTGCCCGGCGAATGCCGTCGTTCGCACCGACCCGATGATCGAATCGATCCGCCGCGCACATGTTGTGCAGCGGCTTTGCCGGAGGCGCCAGTGGGCGCCTCGGCCTGTTCTGAGGAGTACGCATGGCTGTCTACAACTACGACGTGGTGATTTTGGGCACGGGTCCGGCGGGCGAAGGGGCGGCGATGAACGCCTCCAAGTACGGACGCAAGCTGGCGGTAGTCGACAGTCGTCGCGTGGTCGGAGGCAACTGCACGCACCTCGGCACCATTCCTTCCAAGGCCCTGCGCCACTCGGTGAAGCAGATCATCGAGTTCAACACCAACCCGATGTTCCGCCAGATCGGCGAGCCGCGCTGGTTCTCCTTCCCCGACGTGCTGAAGAGCGCCGACCGGGTGATCTCCAAGCAGGTCGCCTCGCGTACCGGCTACTACGCGCGCAATCGCATCGACATGTTCACTGGCACCGCCAGCTTCGTCGACGAACGCACCGTCGAAGTGGTGACGCCGAGCGGCGCGGTGGAGCGCCTGGTCGCCGACCAGTTCGTGATCGCCACCGGCTCGCGCCCGTATCGTCCTTCGGACATCAATTTCAACCACCCGCGGGTCTACGACAGCGACACCATCCTGTCCCTGAGCCACACCCCGCGCCGGCTGATCATCTACGGAGCCGGGGTGATCGGCTGCGAATACGCGTCGATCTTCAGCGGCCTGGGCGTGCTGGTGGACCTGATCGATACGCGCGACCAGTTGCTCAGCTTCCTCGATGACGAGATTTCCGATGCGCTGAGCTACCACCTGCGCAACAACAACGTGCTGATCCGCCACAACGAGGAGTACGAGCGCGTCGAGGGGCTGGACAACGGTGTCATCCTGCACCTGAAGTCGGGCAAGAAGATCAAGGCGGACGCGCTGCTCTGGTGCAACGGCCGGACCGGCAACACCGACAAGCTCGGCCTGGAGAACATCGGCATCAAGGTCAACAGCCGTGGCCAGATCGAGGTGGACGAGAACTACCGCACTTCGGTGAGCAACATCTTCGCCGCCGGCGACGTGATCGGCTGGCCGAGCCTGGCCAGCGCTGCCTACGACCAGGGCCGCTCGGCCGCCGGCAACATCGTCGAGAGCGACAGCTGGCGCTTCGTCAACGATGTGCCGACCGGCATCTACACCATTCCGGAGATCAGCTCGATCGGCAAGAACGAAAGCGAACTGACCGCGGCGAAGATTCCCTACGAAGTGGGCAAGGCGTTCTTCAAGGGCATGGCCCGGGCGCAGATTTCCAACGAGCCGGTGGGCATGCTGAAGATCCTGTTCCATCGCGAGACCCTGGAGATCCTCGGCGTGCACTGCTTCGGCGACCAGGCTTCGGAAATCGTCCACATCGGCCAGGCGATCATGAACCAGCCGGGCGAGCTGAATACCCTGAAGTACTTCGTCAACACCACCTTCAACTACCCGACCATGGCGGAAGCCTATCGGGTAGCGGCGTTCGACGGCCTCAACCGGCTTTTTTGAAGGACTCCGGCCGGCGGCCTGAGCCGGCCGGAGGGGATGTGCTCAGCGATTCCCGAGGGTGGCGCTGGCCAAACCGGGAAAGTCTGTGATCAGGCTGTCCACGCCGAAGTCGGCGAGCCGGCGCATCAGCGCCGGTTCGTTGACCGTCCACACCGAGACGTGAAGCCCCTGGCGCTGGGCCTTGAGCAGGCGTTCCGGTGTGCATAGGGTCCAGTTCAGGGCGAGCAGGGCACAGCCATAGTGCTGGGCGACCTTCAGCGGGTCGAGCCAGGCGTATTCGGCGACCAGCCCGCGCGACAGCTCCGGGGTCAGTTCGTTGAGGGCCTTGAGCACGGTCCGCGAACCGCTGGTGACGGTGACCTTGTCGCGGTTGCCGAAGCGCTCGGTCAGCTCCCTGATCCGCGTTACCGTCCGCGCCGCGCGTTCGCGCGAGGCGCTCTTCACTTCCAGTTGCCAGTGCTCGAACGAGCACTTCTCGAACAACTCCTCCAGCCGCGGGATCGGCGTCGGCCGTACCCAGCCGGGGCCGCCTTCGCGCGCGTCGTAGGTGACCAGGGTGGCCGCGTCGTGTTCGGCGACCTTGCCGCGGCGGCCGGTGGTGCGCTTCAGGGTCGGGTCGTGGATCACCATCAGTTCGCCGTCGCGGGACAGGTGCAGGTCCAGTTCGCAACGGTTGACGCCATGCTCCAGGCAGCGCTGGAAGCTGGCCAGGGTGTTTTCCGGCGCTTCGCCCTTGGCGCCGCGATGTCCATAGATGAGAGTCACTGTGGCTCCTTGTTCGAGGGTTGCGCGGGATTCCGCGGCCGATGATGGCGAACGCTGTCGATCACCCGGCCGCTTTCGAAATATACCGAGAAGTCGCGGTAATCCCAGCGCACGATGGGCGGCTGGCCGACCGCGGGATGTTCCTCGTCGGCCAGGCCGAAGCGTTGCAGCACGGCTTCGCGGCTTTCGCCGCGCGCGGGCAGGGCGACCCGGGTATCGCCCTGGGCGCCCAGCGGAATGCTCAGGGTGTCGGCGAACAGCGGCGGGGCGAGGAGGAGGGAGCACAGCAGTAGCGAACGGAGCATCGGCACATCTCAGGTCGAAGAAGGTTGGCCCGGCTCGCCGAGCGGGCCTTGTCCGGCCCGTGCCAGGCGGCGCTGCTGGGCCTGCTTCTGGAGGATATGCCGGGCCAGCAACTGGCGCTGTGCGTCGCTCAACGCTTCGAACTCGGTGCCGATCTCGAATTCGTCGTCGTGTGGCTGGGCGTGGATTACCCGGGCCCGCAGTTCGAGGCCGAACCCCTGCGGCAACAGGACCATGCGCAGGACGAGCAACTGGCCGACCGGCAATGCGCGGTCGTGGTGGAAGCTGACGCCCCCCTCGGACAGGCTGACCTTGCGCGGTTCGCCGATCTCCTTGAGCAGGCTCTGCACCATGACCTGGCCAAGCAGGTCGATGCGCTTGTTCATCACCTTCAGGTAGTTGGCCAGCGTGCGGTCGCGTTCGCTGATGTGGCGCAGCAGGTGCTGCGACTCGTAATCCATCAGGTGGAGGTCGCTGAGCAGGCTGAACAGGGTGGCCCCCGGCTCGCTCTCCAGGCCGTCTTCGACGGCCCCGGCAGGGCGAAATTCCAGTGCGAGGGTATCTTCGATACGGTAGTATTCGCGGCGGTCATCCGCGTCACGAGTGGACATGGCGAACCCACGGCGGCAGTGATGGTCAGAGTGTAAGGCCGCCGGCGATGCCTCGCCACTTCGCCATCCCGACGCATCCATTTTCTGCCAGCTAAGGGCGACATGTTCAGACCCCTGTCCGTTTTCATCGGCACGCGCTATACGCGGGCCAAACGTCGCAGCCATTTCGTCTCCTTCATTTCGCTGACCTCGATGATCGGCCTGGCACTGGGCGTGCTGGTGATGATCGTGGTGCTCTCGGTGATGAACGGCTTCGATCGCGAAATGCGTACCCGCATCCTCGGCATGGTGCCGCAGGCCACCGTCGAGTCGTACCAGCCCATCGATGACTGGCGCGCCCTGGCCGAGAAGGTCAAGGCCCACGAGCATGTCACCGCGGTAGCGCCGTTCACCCAGATGCAGGGCATGCTCAGCGCCAATGGCGCGGTGCAGACGGTGATGGTCGATGCGGTCGATCCGCTGGAAGAGGCCAAGGTCTCGATCATTCCCGATTTCTTCAAGCAGGGCTCGCTGGCGGAACTCAAGGCCGGCGGCTTCGGCATCGTCATCGGCCAACTGGCGGCGCAGAAGCTCGGCGTCGGCATCGGCGACAAGGTCACCCTGATCCTCCCCGAGGTGGCGGTCACCCCGGCCGGGGTGTTCCCGCGGATGAAGCGTTTCACCGTGGTCGGCACCTTCCGCGTCGGCGCCGGCGAACTGGATGGCGGCCTGTCGCTGATCCACCTGGAAGACGCCGCGCGCCTGCAGCGCTGGAAGACCAACCAGGTACAGGGGCTGCGCCTGAAGCTCGACGACCTGTTCCAGGCGCCGCGGGTGGCCTGGGAGATCGCCCGGACCCTGACCGACAATGACTTCTACGCCCGCGACTGGACGCGCAGCCACGGCAACCTGTACCAGGCCATCCGCATGGAAAAGACCATGATCGGCCTGTTGCTGCTGCTGATCGTCGCGGTCGCCGCGTTCAACATCATTTCCACCCTGGTGATGGTGGTCACCGACAAGAAGTCGGACATCGCCATCCTTCGTACCCTCGGCGCCACGCCGGGGCAGATCATGGCTACCTTCATGGTCCAGGGTACGGTGATCGGGGTGATCGGCACGCTGGTCGGCGGGGTCCTCGGGGTGGTCGCGGCGCTCAACGTCAGCGCCTGGATTTCCGCCCTGGAAAAGCTGCTGGGCCACCAGTTCCTCGCGTCCGACGTGTACTTCATCGATTACCTGCCGTCGCAACTGATGCTCGACGATGTCGTGCTGGTCTGCGGCGCGGCCCTGGTCCTCAGCTTCTTCGCCACTTTGTATCCAGCCTGGCGTGCGGCTCGCACCCAGCCTGCGGAGGCTTTGCGTTATGAATGACAAGTCGGTGCTGAGTTGCCGCAACCTGAGCAAGAGCTACGACGAGGGACCGCAATCGGTGCAGGTGCTGTCCGGCGTCGAGTTGAACCTGCTGCCTGGGGAGCGGGTGGCTATCGTCGGCAGCTCCGGTTCGGGCAAGAGCACCTTGCTGAACATGCTTGGCGGCCTGGACACGCCCTCCGCCGGCAGCGTCTGGCTCGCCGGCGAGGAACTCTCGGCGCTGAACGAGACGGCCCGCGGGCTGCTGCGCAACCGCGCGCTGGGCTTCGTCTACCAGTTCCACCACCTGTTGCCGGAGTTCACCGCCCTGGAGAACGTCTGCATGCCGCTGTTGATCGGCCGCACGCCGATCGCGGAAGCCCGCCAGCGGGCGGCCGAGCTGCTGGAGCGGGTCGGGCTGGGGCATCGCCTGTCGCACAAGCCGGCCGAGCTGTCCGGCGGCGAGCGCCAGCGGGTGGCGATCGCCCGCGCGCTGGTCAACCGTCCGCAGCTGGTACTGCTCGACGAGCCCACCGGCAACCTCGACCAGCATACCGCCCAGGGTATCCAGGAGCTGATGCTGGAACTGAGCCGTTCGTTGCAGACCTCGTTCCTGGTGGTAACCCACGATCTCCAGCTGGCCGGGCACATGGATCGCATCCTGCGCCTGGAAGAAGGCCGACTGATCGCCGCGTAGCGGGGCGACGGCGTGCCCGCCGTCCGCTCCCGTCCGGCGAATCCCCCATCGACTCGGTGCATCCGCGACATGTTCAGACCGTTACCGTTCTTCATAGGCCTGCGCTACACCCGCGCCAAACGCCGCAACCACTACATCTCGTTCATCTCGCTGACCTCGATGATCGGCCTGGCGCTGGGCGTGCTGGCGATGATCATCGTGCTCTCGGTGATGAACGGCTTCCAGAAGGAAATGCGCACGCGGATCCTCGGCATGGTGCCGCATGCCACCATCAGCGCGACGCAGCCGCTGGACGACTGGCAGACCGTCGCCAACGCGGCGCTGCGGCACCGCGAGGTGGTCGGCGCGGCGCCGTTCGCCGAACTGCAGGGCATGCTGTCGTACAAGGGCAACATGCTGCCGGTGCTGGTCAACGGCATCGACCCGCAGGAGGAGCGCAAGGTTTCCATCATCGGCGAGCACATCGTCCAGGGCAGCCTGGACGACCTCAAGCCTGGCGAGTTCGGCATCGTCCTCGGCGAGATCACCGCGCGGCGCTTCCATGTCAATGTCGGCGACAAGCTGACCCTGATCGTCCCGGAAGCCACCAGTGCGCCGGGTGGCATCACTCCGCGCATGCAGCGCTTCACCATCGTCGCCCTGTTCAAGGTCGGCGCCGAACTGGACAACTCGCTGGCGCTGATCGACATCGCCGATGCCGGACAGTTGCTGCGCCTGCAACCGGGCCAGGTGCCGAGCGTGCGCCTGGAACTGAAGGATCTCTACCAGTCGCCGCAGGTCGCCGCCAAGGTGGTCAAGGAGTTGGGGCAGGGCTTCAGGTCCAGCGACTGGACCAGGACCCAGGGCAGCCTGTTCAACGCGATGAAGATGGAAAAGACCATGATCGGCCTGCTCCTGCTGCTGATCATCGCGGTCGCCGCCTTCAACATCATCGCCACCCTGATCATGGTGGTCGCCGACAAGCGCACCGACATCGCGATTCTTCGTACCCTCGGCGCCACGCCGCGGCAGATCATGGCGATCTTCATGGTCCAGGGCACCGTCATCGGCGTGATCGGGACGGTCATCGGCGGGGTGCTCGGGGTGTTCGCGGCGTTGAACATCACCGGGATGATCGACCGCATCGAACGGTTGGTCGGACACAAGGTCTTCAGCTCGGATGTGTACTTCATCAACTACCTGCCTTCCGACCTGCAGGTGCTGGACGTGGTGCTGATCTGCAGCGCTGCATTGCTGATGAGCTTCCTCGCCACCCTGTACCCATCCTGGCGCGCGGCGCGGACACAACCGGCCGAGTCGCTGCGCTACGAGTGAGCGAGAAGGCCTGCGCCAGTCCCTGCACGGGGCGGACAAGGCCCACGAAAAAGCCGCCTTCGAGGCGGCTTTTTCATGTCAGGCGGATCACTTCGCGGCGACCCGTTCGCGACGTTGCCGGCAGCGTCGGCTCCAACTGCGCTGCACCCACCAGCGCCAGTAGAGCATCGTCAGCGCGTAGCCGAGGATGGCGGCGATGATGCCGCACACCACCGAACCGAGCAGGAAGGGCTGCCAGAGGCTGGACAGCTCCTGGCTGATCCATTCCCAGGTGAGATGGTCCGGCAGGGTGCGCGGCGGCACCTGCATCAACCAGGCGCCCAGCTTGTAGGTGCAATAGAAGACCGGGGGCATCGTGATCGGATTGGTCAGCCAGACCAATCCGACGGAGATTGGCAGATTGCTCCGAATCCACACCGCCAGACCGGCCGCCAGCAGCATCTGCATCGGCATCGGGATGAAGGCGGCGAACAGCCCGGCGGCCATGGCGCGCGATACCGAGTGGCGATTGAGATGCCAAAGGTTGGGATCGTGCGTCAACTTGCCGAGAAAGCGCAGCGACTTCTGCGAGCGGATGCTTTCCGGATCGGGCATGTAGCGCTTGAACAGGCGACGCGGCATGTGGGCTCTCGGTGGATATAGGCTTGCGTATTATGCCAAGCAAGATGACAGGATTTCGTTGCCCATTGTATGACCCCATGTGACATGTCGGGGAGCGGAGGGCACGCCACGGGGATGGGAGGAACCGTTCATGCGCCTGGGATTGCCAGCCCTCGCCGCGGGGCTGCTGGCCCTGCGCTTCCTGGCGGAATTGCCGTCGGTCGGCTGGCTGCTGGGCATGGCCGCCGCCGGACTGTTGCTGCTGTTCGGCCGGCTGTACTGGCTGGGGTTGTTCCTGCTCGGGTTCGCCTGGGCCTGCGGCTCGGCGCAAGTCGCCCTGGACGGACGCCTGGCCGCCGAGCTGGATGGTCGCACCCTTTGGCTGGAGGGGCGTGTGGTCGATCTGCCGGCGAGCGGCGAGGGCGACACGCGCTTCCGGCTGGAGGAGGTCAGCGCTGCGCGGGGCGTGCTTCTTCCCGAGCGTCTGCGCCTGAGCTGGCGCGGCGCGCCGCCGCTGATGGGCGGCGAACGCTGGCGCCTGGCGGTGACCCTGAAACGCCCCCGCGGCCTGGTGAACGCGGCGGGGTTCGACTACGAGGCCTGGTTGTTGGCGCAGCGGGTCGGTGCCGTGGGCACGGTGAAGGCGGGCCAACGCCTGCAGCCGGCCAGCGGCCTGGATGCCTGGCGCGACGCCTGGCGCCAACGCCTGCTGGCGGTCGACGCACAGGGGCGCGGCGCCGCCCTGGCGGCGCTGGTGCTGGGGGATGGCTCGGGATTGAGCGCGGCCGAGTGGCGCATGTTCCAGGACACCGGCACCGTGCATCTGATGGTCATCTCCGGTTCGCATATCTCGTTGCTGGCAGGGATGCTCTATGGCCTGGTGGCGGCCTTGCATCGCCTGGGCTGCTGGCCGCGGCGCCTGCCCTGGCTGCCCTGTGCCTGCGCCCTGGGTTTGCTTGGTGCCTGGAGCTACGGGTTGATGGCGGGTTTCGAGGTCCCGGTGCGGCGTGCTTGCCTGATGGTCAGCCTGGCGCTGGTCTGGCGCCTGCGTTTCCGCCACCTGGGCTTGCTGACCCCGCTGCTGGGAACGCTGGTGCTGGTCTTGCTGGTCGAGCCGCTGGCCAGCCTGCAGGCGGGGTTCTGGCTGTCGTTCCTGGCGGTTGCCCTGCTGCTCTGGCTGTTCGCCGGGCGCCTTGGGCGCTGGCGCTGGTGGGCGGCCTGGGGGCGGGCGCAGTGGGGGATGGCGCTGGGGCTGGCGATGCCGCTGCTGGCGCTGGGCCTGCCGTTGAGCCTGAGCGGAGCGCCGGCCAACCTGCTGGCGGTGCCTTGGATCGAACTGCTGGTAGTGCCCCCGGCCCTGGCGGGGAGCCTGCTGCTATGGGTGCCCGGGCTGGGCGAGGGGCTGCTTCGCGCCGCTGGCGTTTCGCTGGACCTGCTGTTTCGTGCACTTGGCCTGCTGGCGGGCCTGGCCGAGGCCTGGCAGCCACCCGCCGCAGCGGCCTGGAGCGTAGCGCTGGGCATGCTCGGCGCGCTCTGCTGGCTGGCGCCGGCTGGCTTGCCGTTGCGTGCCCTCGGTGCCGCGTTGCTACTGCCGGCGTTGTTGCCGTCATCGCCGCCTGTCGAATGGGGGCGGGCGGAAGTGCGGGTGCTGGACGTCGGCCAGGGGCTGGCCGTGCTGGTGCGTACCCGGGAGCATGCCTTGCTCTATGACAGCGGTGCGCGGCAGGGGGCGTTCGACATGGGCGAGCGGGTGGTGGTGCCGGTGCTGCGCAGCCTGGACCTGCGGCGCCTGGACGGCCTGTTGCTGAGCCATGCCGACAACGACCATGCAGGCGGTGCTCCTACTGTCGCTTCCCGATTCCCGCCGGGTTGGCTGGTCAGCGGCGAACCCGCGCGCCTGCCTTCGCCGTTGTTCGCGGACAGCTGCGACGAGCGGAGCTGGTCCTGGGATGGCGTGGTTTTCGAACAGTGGGCATGGGCGCAGGCCGGCGACAGCAACGACCGCTCCTGTGTGCTGAGGGTCGAGGCCGATGGCGAAGTCCTGCTGCTGACCGGGGACATCTCGCGTGCGGCCGAGCATGCCTGGCTGGCGCGACAGGCCGATCCCCGGGTCGACTGGTTGCTGGCGCCGCATCATGGCAGCCGCAGTTCCTCCGGAGTCGCCTTCGTGTTGCGTACGCGACCTCGCCATGTGCTGGTCTCGCGAGGTTGGCGCAACGCCTTCGGCCATCCCCATGGCGAAGTGATGGAGCGTTACGCGAGGGTCGCCGCGCAGGTCCACGACACGGCACGCGACGGTGCCCTGACGTTTCTCCTCGGAAGCCGTGGCGGCGCACGCCGGGAGCGTGATTCGGCGCACTTCTGGCGGGAAAAATGAGAACCGTGGCGGTCGGCGGAAAAGGGTCGCTGTGCTAGAGTGGCGCCACTTTTTTTTCGGGGATATGCCACTGTGTGGGAACTGGTTCAAGCCGGCGGCTGGATGATGCTGCCGATCATTCTGAGTTCGATCGCCGCCACCGCCATCGTCGCGGAGCGCCTGTGGACGCTGCGCAAGAGCCGCGTCGCGCCGCCCGAGCTGCTCGGCCAGGTGTGGAAGCAGATCAAGGGCAAGCAACTGAGCGCCCAGAAGCTCAAGGACCTGCGCGCCAACTCGCCGCTGGGAGAGATCCTCGCCGCCGGTCTGGCCAACTCCAAGCACGGTCGCGAGATCATGAAGGAGTGCATCGAGGAGGCTGCTTCCGGTGTCATCCACGAGCTGGAGCGCTACCTCAACGCCCTCGGCACCATCGCCGCGATGGCGCCGCTGCTGGGCCTGCTGGGTACGGTGTTCGGCATGATCCAGATCTTCGGCGCCTTCATGGACAACGGCATGGCCAACTCGCCGATGCTTGCCGCGGGCATCTCCAAGGCATTGATCACCACCGCCGCCGGCCTGCTGGTGGCGATTCCGGCGGTGTTCTTCCATCGCTACCTGCTGCGGCGGGTCGACGAACTGGTGATCGCCATGGAGCAGGAGGCCATCAAGCTGGTGGAAGTGGTGCAGGGCGATCGTGAAGTCGACTACGTCGAGGAAGGCAAAGCGTGAAATTCCGCCGCAGACGGGCGGGTGCCGCCCGTGAAGACGTCTTCATCAACCTGGCGTCGCTGATCGACGTGATCTTCGTCCTGCTGCTGTTCTTCGTGGTCAGTACCACCTTCACCCGCCCCGAGCAGCTCAACATCGAGCTGCCATCGGCGGAGAGCGGCGAAACCGCCGGCACCGAGCAGAAGCAACTGGAACTCTCGGTGGATGCCGAGGGGCACTACGCCTTGAACGGGCAGGCGCTAGCCAAGAGCGACCTGGCCACCCTGATGGCGGCGATGCAGCGTGAATCGGCGGGCGACAACAACCTGCCGGTGGTGATCAGCGCCGATGCCAAGTCCACCCACCAGTCGGTGGTCACGGCGATGGACGCAGCGGGCAAGCTGGGCTTCGTCCACCTGCGCATCACCACGGTCGAGAACACGGCGGCCAAGCCCTGATGTCGTTCTCCGAGCGACTGCTCGCCGCCTGGTACCAGGGGCATCCGGCGCTGGCGCTGCTGCGTCCGTTGGAGGCTCTCTATCGTCGGGTGGCGAACGGCCGCCGGGCGGACTTCCTGTCCGGGCGCAAGCCCGCCTATCGGGCGCCGCTGCCGGTGCTGGTGGTAGGCAACATCACCGTCGGCGGAACCGGCAAGACGCCGATGATCCTCTGGATGATCGAGCACTGCAGGGCTCGCGGCTTGCGGGTTGGCGTGATCAGCCGCGGCTATGGTGCCCGGCCGCCCACCACGCCGTGGCGGGTGCGGGCCGAGCAGGACGCCGCGGAGGCCGGCGACGAACCGCTGATGATCGTCCGGCGCAGCGGCGTGCCGCTGATGATCGACCCGGATCGTCCGCGCGCCCTGCAGGCGCTGCTCGCCGAAGAGCAGTTGGACCTGGTCCTCTGCGACGATGGCTTGCAGCACTATCGCCTGGCGCGCGATCTGGAGCTGGTGCTGATCGATGCCGCGCGCGGTCTCGGCAATGGTCGTTGCCTGCCGGCCGGTCCGTTGCGCGAACCGGCGGAGCGTCTGCAAAGCGTCGACGCGCTGCTTTACAACGGCGCCGACGAGGATCCTGACGGCGGTTACGCATTCCGCTTGCAGCCTACTGCGCTGATCAACCTGCAGAGCGGCGAGCGCCGACCGCTGGAGCATTTTCCCGCGGGCCAGGAGGTCCATGCCCTGGCCGGGATCGGCAATCCGCAGCGTTTCTTCAGGACGCTCGAGGCGCTACACTGGCGGGCGATTCCGCATGCCTTCCCGGATCACGCGACCTACACGGCGGCCGAACTGGCGTTCAGCCCGCCGCTGCCGCTGCTGATGACCGAGAAGGATGCCGTTAAATGCCGGGCTTTCGCAGCGGCCGACTGGTGGTACCTGGCGGTCGATGCGGTGCCTTCCCCAGCATTCGTCGCCTGGTTCGACGCCCGACTCGAGCATCTCCTGGCGCGCTGACCGGCGGCCGTGCCGCCATTGTATGAAGGACTCCGCCATGGACCCGAAACTCCTCGATATCCTTGCCTGCCCGTTGACCAAGGGCCCGCTGGTGCTCAGCGAAGACAAGACCGAACTGATCAGCAAGCAGGCCGGCCTGGCCTATCCGATCCGCGACGGCATCCCGGTGATGCTGGAGAGCGAGGCTCGCTCCCTGAACGTGGACGAGCGGCTGGACAAGTAATGACCCAGGCGTTCACTGTCGTCATTCCCGCCCGCTACGCCTCTACTCGTCTGCCCGGCAAGCCATTGCAGGATATCGCCGGCCAGCCAATGATCCAGCGCGTCTGGAACCAGGCCCGCAAGAGCGCCGCCAGCCGCGTGGTCGTCGCCACCGACGACGAACGCATCCTGGCGGCGTGCCAGGGGTTCGGCGCCGAGGCGCTGCTGACACGTGCCGAGCACAACTCCGGCACCGATCGCCTGGAGGAAGTCGCTTCCCGGCTCGGCCTGGCCAGCGATGCCATCGTGGTCAACGTCCAGGGCGACGAGCCGCTGATCCCCCCGGCGCTCATCGACCAGGTGGCGGCCAACCTGGCGGCGCACCCGGAGGCCGCCATCGCTACCCTGGCCGAGCCGATCCATGAGGTCTCCGCGCTGTTCAATCCGAACGTGGTCAAGGTCGCCACCGACATCGACGGCCTGGCCCTGACTTTCAGTCGTGCGCCCTTGCCCTGGGCTCGCGACGCCTTCGCCCGCGATCGCGACAGCCTGCCGGAGGGCGTGCCCTATCGTCGCCACATCGGCATCTACGCCTATCGCGTGGGTTTCCTTGCCGATTTCGTCGCCTGGGGACCGTGCTGGCTGGAGAACGCCGAAAGCCTCGAGCAATTGCGCGCGCTCTGGCACGGGGTGCGAATCCATGTGGCCGATGCCCGCGAAACCATGCTTCCGGGCGTGGATACGCCGGAAGACCTCGAACGCGTTCGCCGCGTGCTGGGGGACTGATGCGCGTCCTGTTCGTCTGCCTGGGCAACATCTGCCGGTCGCCCACCGCCGAAGGCGTGTTCCGGCGCAAGGTCGAGGAGGCCGGGCTGGCCTCCCGTATCCATGTCGATTCCGCCGGCACCGCCGGCTGGCATGTCGGCAAGGCACCTGACCAGCGCACCCGCCTGGCCGCGCAAAGGCGCGGCTACGATCTGTCGGCACTGCGTGGACGCCAGGTCGGCATCGAGGATTTCTCCTGCCATGACCTGATCCTGGCCATGGACCTGTCCAACCTGGCCGACCTCGAGACCCTGCGTGCCGGGCGCGGTGCCGCCGAGCTGGATCTGTTCCTGCGTCGCTACGGATCCGAGCGGGACGAAGTACCCGATCCCTACTATGGCGGCGAAGAAGGCTTCGAGCAGGTCCTCGACCTGATCGAACATGCCTGCGACCGTCTGTTGATCGAAGCCAAGGGGCGACTGTGAGCCTGGAACTGCAAGAGCATTGCTCGCTGAAGCCCTATAACACCTTCGGCATCGACGTGCGCGCCCGCCTGCTGGCCCACGCCCGGGACGAGGCTGATGTGCGCGAAGCCCTGGCCCTGGCTCGGGAGCGTGGATTGCCGCTGCTGGTGATCGGTGGTGGCAGCAACCTGCTGCTGACCCGTGACGTCGAGGCGCTGGTATTGCGCATGGCCAGCCAGGGGCGGCGAATAGTTTCCGATGCCGCGGATTCGGTGTTGGTCGAGGCGGAGGCGGGCGAGGCCTGGGACCCATTCGTGCAATGGAGCCTGGAACGGGGCCTGGCCGGTCTGGAAAATCTCAGCCTGATTCCCGGCACCGTGGGTGCGGCGCCGATGCAGAACATCGGCGCCTACGGCGTGGAGCTGAAGGACGTCTTCGACAGCCTGACGGCGCTGGATCGCCAGGATGGAACCCTGCGTGAGTTCGACCGCCAGGCCTGCCGTTTCGGCTACCGCGACAGCCTGTTCAAGCAGGAGCCGGATCGCTGGCTGATCCTCCGCGTGCGCCTGCGCCTGACACGGCGGGAGAGGCTGCACCTGGACTACGGGCCGGTACGCCAGCGCCTGGAGGAGGAGGGCATCGCCAGTCCGACGGCCAGGGACGTAAGCCGGGTAATCTGCGCCATTCGCCGGGAAAAGCTGCCCGACCCCGCCGTATTGGGCAATGCCGGCAGCTTCTTCAAGAACCCGCTGGTGGATGCGGCGCAGGCCGAACGCTTGCGTCAGGCCTTCCCGGATCTGGTCGGCTATCCGCAGGCGGACGGTCGGCTGAAGCTGGCTGCAGGCTGGCTCATCGACAAGGGTGGCTGGAAGGGTTTCCGCGATGGCCCGGTGGGGGTACACGCGCAGCAGGCGCTGGTCCTGGTCAACCATGGCGGTGCCACCGGTGCCCAAGTCCAGGCATTGGCGGAGCGTATCCAGGAGGACGTCCGTCGGCGTTTCGGCGTCGAATTGGAGCCTGAACCCAATCTCTACTGAGGGTGCGGCTGGAGAATGAAAAAGGGATGCCGGCGGCATCCCTTTTTCATTGTGCGTGTTCGGCGGCTCTGGTCATGACGGGCGGTATGCCGGAGTGCCGCGGAATGGCGCGCAAAAAAAGGGGATGCCATGGCATCCCCTTTTTTCAGCCTGTCACTCAGGCATGCGGGCGCGAGGTTTCGCTTTCCTCGGTCTTTTTCGCGTGCTCTGTGTCGGCGGCGTCTTCGCCGGAAGCTTCAGGCTCGGCCTGTACCGCTTCCTGGGCTTCGTCCGCCTGAGACGGAACGTCGGCCTGGGCGATTTCTTCAGCCTGGGGTGCAGCAGGTTCCTCCTGGGCCGACGCTTCCTCGCTCGCTACAGCCGGGATCTCCTCGACGGCGGGAGCGGCCTGAGCTGCCGCTTCGGCTGCTGCTGCGGCTTCGCGTGCCAGACGCTCGGCTTCGCGTTGCAGGCGACGTTTTTCCCGTGGGTCGTTGAGGGCACGGCCGGTCGCGTTGGCCGGCACCGCCGCGATGGCCGGGGTCGGCTCCTCGGTGGCTGCGGGCTCGCTAGGGGCTGCTACCTCGACGGGCGCCGGGGCGGCAACTTCTTCGGCCGCTTCCGTTGCCGGTTGCACGGCGCTCTCGGCGTCTTCGCGGCTTTCCACGCTTTCGCTGGCGAAGGGAGCTTCTTCAGTGACTTGCGCGACCAGCAGGGTGCTCTGGTCGGCTTCGTCCCGGACCACGCTGACGGTCACCGGCGCTTCGATGTCGGCGGTTTCGCCGGCATTGGCCTCGCTGTCCGCGCCCTGGGTTTCCACGGCTTCGCTGGTCGGTGCGTCGGTTTCATCGCTTGCCGTGGTTTCGCTGGCAGCCTCGCTGGTAGTGGCCGGGGCTTGCTCCACGTTTGCTTCTACGGCTTCGCTGGCGACAGCGATACCGGCAGCAGCGGCGGCTGCGACGGTGTTCAGCGGCGCGGCGGCGTTATCGGTCGCCTCGCTGCCTTCCAGCTCGCCGCTGACCTCGCGCTGGCGTTCGCGGCGGTTGCTGCGACGACGCTGGCCGCGGGAGCGGCGGCGCGGGCGCTCGCCATCGGTATCGTCCTGCTCGTCCTGCTCCAGGCTCTCGTCGTTCGGCAGCGCCTCGGCTTCCAGGGCCGCGGCGTCGCGAGCCTGGCGATCCTCGCGCGGCTGGCGCTCTTCGCGGGCCGGGCGCTCGGCGCGTTCTTCACGGCCTTCGCGGGGTTGGCGCTCTTCGCGAGCCGGGCGTTCGGCGCGCTCTTCGCGGCGGCGTTCGCTGCGTTCCTCGCGACCTTCGCGGCCTTCGCGCGGCTGGCGTTCTTCGCGGGGCGTCCGCTCGGCGCGCTCTTCACGGCCTTCGCGCGGCTGGCGCTCCTCGCGAGCCGGGCGCTCGGCGCGCTCTTCGCGGCGGCGTTCGCTGCGCTCTTCGCGGTTCGGGCGTTCGGCGCGCTCTTCGCGCGGTTGGCGCTCTGCGCGTTCCTCGCGGGGTTTGCGCTCTTCGTCGCGGCGATTGCCATCGCGGCCATCGCGGCGGCGGTTCTGCTGGCGGCCGTTGCGACGCTCGTCCTGGCGGGTTTGGCGCTCGGCAGCCGGCTTGCTGGTTTCAGCAGGCTTGGCGGCAGGTTGATCCTTGCCTGCGAACAGGCCGACCAGGGACTTCACCAGGCCCTGGAACAGGCTCGGCTCGGGCATCGGCTTGGCCGGCTCGACCGGTGCTTCGGTGTGTTGCGGTGCGGGCTGCTGGGGAGCGACGGTCTTGACTGCTGCTTCCTGGCGGACCAGGGTGCGGGTCGAGCTGACCGGCTGGGCTTCTTCGTGCTCGACGGTGGCCATTTCGTAGCTAGTCTGGCCGGCAACCAGTTCGGGGCTGTCATCGCGCAGACGCTGGACTTCGAAATGCGGGGTTTCCAGATGATCGTCCGGCAGGATGAAGATGCGCGCGCGGGTACGCAGTTCGATCTTGGTGATGGCGTTGCGCTTCTCGTTGAGCAGGAAGGCGGCGACCTGGAAGGGCACGCGGGCGCGGACTTCCGCGGTGCGGTCCTTCAGGGCTTCTTCCTCGATCAGGCGCAGGATGGCCAGCGACAGCGACTCGACATCGCGGATGATGCCCTGGCCGTTGCAGCGCGGGCAGACGATGCCGCTGGTCTCGCCGAGGGACGGACGCAGGCGCTGGCGGGACATTTCCAGCAGGCCGAAGCGCGAGATGCGACCGACCTGGACGCGCGCGCGGTCGGCCTCGAGGGCTTCGCGGACACGCTCTTCCACGGCGCGCTGGTTCTTCGCCGGGGTCATGTCGATGAAGTCGATGACGATCAGGCCGCCGATGTCACGCAGGCGCAGCTGGCGGGCGATTTCCTCGGCCGCTTCCAGGTTGGTCTGCAGGGCGGTTTCCTCGATGTCGCCGCCCTTGGTGGCGCGCGCCGAGTTGATGTCGATGGAAACCAGGGCCTCGGTCGGGTCGATGACGATGGAGCCGCCGGACGGCAGCTTCACTTCACGCTGGAAGGCGGTCTCGATCTGGCTCTCGATCTGGAAGCGATTGAACAGCGGAACGCTGTCCTGGTACAGCTTCACCTTGCTGGCGTACTGCGGCATCACCTGGCGGATGAAGTTCAGGGCTTCTTCCTGGGCGTCGATGCTGTCGATCAGCACTTCGCCGATGTCCTGGCGCAGGTAGTCGCGGATGGCGCGGATGATGACGTTGCTTTCCTGGTAGATCAGGAAGGGCGCGCCACGTTCGCCGGACGCTTCCTTGATCGCGCTCCACAGTTGCAGCAGGTAGTCGAGGTCCCACTGCAGTTCCTCGGTGCTGCGGCCGAGGCCGGCGGTGCGCACGATCAGGCCCATGTCGGCCGGTGCGTTGAGGCCGTTCAGGGCCTCGCGCAGCTCGTTGCGTTCTTCGCCTTCGATACGGCGGGAGATGCCGCCGGCGCGCGGGTTGTTCGGCATCAACACCAGGTAACGGCCGGCCAGGCTGATGAAGGTGGTCAGGGCGGCGCCCTTGTTGCCGCGCTCTTCCTTCTCGACCTGGACGATGACTTCCTGGCCTTCGCTCAGGACTTCCTTGATGTTGATCCGGCCTTCGGGGGATTTCTTGAAGTATTCGCGGGAGATTTCTTTGAGGGGGAGGAAGCCGTGGCGTTCGGCGCCGAAGTCGACGAAGGCGGCTTCGAGGCTGGGTTCGACGCGAGTGATGCGGCCTTTGTAGATGTTGGCCTTCTTCTGCTCGCGGGCGCCCGACTCGATGTCGAGGTCGAACAGGCGTTGGCCGTCGACCAGTGCAACACGCAACTCCTCGGGTTGAGTCGCGTTGATCAGCATTCTTTTCATGTAGTACCAATGGTTTCCGGGGCTACCGGAAACGGCGATCGGCACACACGACTCTCACGGTCGGTGCTCGGGCGCGTATTCAGGAATGGCGGGCCATTCCCGTGTCCAGCGGCGCTCGGCACTGGGTGCCGGTCCGCGACTACGTCTCCTGCTTCCTGTGTTTCAGAAGCACTTGAGTCAGGAGGAGGAATCGGCTGTCGGAGGCGGACGAAAAATGCGTCTGGATCAAGCTAGAAGCTACGCAGTCCAACAGCCGTACATCTCCACCCTACACATGTTCCTTAAGAATCGGGCGCCGCTCGCAGTATCCGGAGCGGGTTGGCATCTCGCGCTCACCGAAGTGGTCGCGGCTCATGTTTCAAGGCTTTGGTTTCGAGTCGTTAGCGGGTTGGAAATTTTCGTATTTCCGCTGAAACGCCTCTGTAGGACGGCCTGACGTCCGTTCAAAGTGTTTGCAGGCGAGGGGGAAATGCAGGTTGGCAATCATCCGCAGGCCAGGCCGCTTATGGCGGCTTCCCGACTATAGCAGCAATGATTAAGTGCTTCAATTGAATGAAAAATTGTTATGATGTACGGATGACTACTCCCGCCTCTCCGACCACCGGTGTCCAGCTGCTCGATGTGCCGCCGGAACTGGCTGGTCAACGTATCGACAATTTCCTTATCGCCCGTCTCAAGGGTGCGCCCAAGACCCTGATCTATCGCATCCTGCGTAAGGGCGAAGTGCGCGTGAACAAGGGGCGGATCAAGCCCGACTATCGGCTCCAGGCCGGAGACCAGGTGCGCGTGCCGCCGCTGCGCCTGGCCGAGCGTGATGAGCCGGCGCCGCTGGCGCAGGGGCTGCTGGAGCGGATGGAGGCGGCGATCGTCTACGAGGACAAGGCGCTGATCGTGGTCAACAAGCCCGCCGGGATCGCCGTGCATGGCGGCAGCGGCGTGAGCGCCGGGGTCATCGAGGTGTTTCGCCAGTTGCGCCCCGATGCCAAGGATATCGAATTGGTGCATCGTCTCGATCGCGATACCTCCGGCCTGCTGATGATCGCCAAGAAGCGCAGCATGTTGCGTCACCTGCATGAGGCCCTGCGGGGCGAGAAGATCGTCGACAAGCGCTATCACGCCCTGGTCCGTGGCCACTGGCCGGCTGGCAAGAAGAACGTGCGCGCGCCGCTGCTGAAGAACAACCTGCGTTCGGGCGAGCGAATGGTAGAGGTGAACGTCGAGGGCAAGGACGCGCTGACCGAGTTCCGGGTGCTGCGTCGCTTCGGCGATTTCGCCACCCTGGTGGAAGCGCGCCCGATCACCGGGCGGACCCACCAGATCCGCGTGCATGCCAAGCACGCCGGGCATGCCATCGCCGGCGACCCGAAGTATGGCGACGAGGATTTCTCCCGCGAGATCCGCGAGCTGGGCGGCAAGCGCCTGTTCCTGCATGCCGCGCAGTTGCGCGTGCCGCTGCCCGACGGGCAGGTGCTGGAGCTGGAGGCGCCGGTGGACGAGATGTGGCAGCGTTCGCTGGAGCGTTTGAATGACTGACTACGCGTTGCTGGTATTCGATTGGGACGGCACCCTGGTCGACTCGATCGCGCGCATCGTCGATTCGATGAAGGCAGCGGCGCGGGAAACCGCTCTGCCGGAGCGGGACGATACCCGGATCAAGGGCATCATCGGCCTCGGCTTGCCCGAGGCGATCGCTTCGCTCTATCCGGAGGTTGGCGATCCTGCTCTGGTCGAGCGTTTCCGGCGTGCCTACAGCGAGCATTACCTGGCGCAGGAGGTGCAGCCGTCGCGGTTGTTCCCCGGCGTGGCCGAAGCCATGGTGCATTTTCGCGAGGCAGGGTTCCGCCTGGCGGTCGCCACCGGCAAGAGTCGGCGCGGCCTGGACCGGGTGCTGGCGGGGCATGGCTGGAGCGATTTCTTCGATATCACCCGCTGCGCCGACGAAACGGCCAGCAAGCCGGACCCGTTGATGCTCCACGAGATCCTGGCGCACTGCCGGGTCGAGCCGGGGCGGGCGCTGATGATCGGTGATTCGCCGTTCGACCTGGAAATGGCGCGACGGGCGGGGATGGATTCGGTTGCGGTGGCCTATGGCGCCCAATCGCTGGAGCAGTTGCGGCCTTATGCGCCGCGGCTGGAAGTTGAGCATTTCACCGAGTTGCGCGCCTGGTTGGGCGGTGCTCGACGTGAGGCGGTTTCAGGAGTGGTTGAGCATGTCTGACGAGTGGAAGTCGGAAACGCCGAAGGCGAATGACGACAAGAGCTGGAAGCTGCTGGAGAAGGCGGTTCTCGCCGGGGTCCAGGAGCAGCGGCGGGCGCGGCGCTGGGGGATATTCTTCAAGTCGCTGACCTTCATCTATCTCTTTGTCGTGCTGCTGGCCTTCAGTCCGTTCGGCAGCCTGGAGAAATCGGCCTCGCGCAGCGGTAGCCACACGGCACTGATCGAGGTGAAGGGCATGATCGCCGACGATGAGCCGGCCAGCGCCGACAATATCGTCACGGCCCTGCGCGCGGCGTTCAAGGATGAGGGGACCAAGGGGATCGTCCTGCGGATCAACAGTCCGGGCGGCAGTCCGGTGCAGTCGGGCTATATCTATGACGAGATTCGTCGCCTGCGCGGCGAGCACCCGAACGTCAAGGTCTATGCGGTGATCAGCGACCTGGGTGCCTCCGGCGCCTACTACATCGCCAGCGCCGCCGACCAGATCTACGCTGACAAGGCCAGTCTGGTCGGTTCCATCGGCGTGACGGCGGCCAGCTTCGGTTTCGTCGGCACCATGGAGAAGCTCGGTGTCGAGCGACGCGTCTATACCTCCGGCGAGCACAAGTCGTTCCTCGATCCTTTCCAGCCGCAAAAGCCCGAGGAGACTCAGTTCTGGCAGCAGGTGCTGGATACTACCCACAAGCAGTTCATCGACAGCGTGAAAAAAGGGCGCGGCGACCGGCTCAAGGTCGAGGGGCATCCGGAGCTGTTCTCGGGTCTGGTCTGGTCCGGCGAACAGGCATTGCAGCTCGGTTTGATCGACGGTCTGGGCAATGCCAGCTATGTGGCGCGCGAAGTGGTGAAGGAGAAGAAGATCGAGGATTACACCGTGCAGGAGTCGCCTTTCGATCGCTTCGCCAAGAAGTTCGGTGCCAGTGTGGCGGAGCGCCTCGCGCTGTGGATGGGCTGGCAGGGCCCGGTATTGCGCTGAGAGCGTTTCCCTTCCTTATATAAAGAAGCCCGGCCGAAGCCGGGCTTCTTTATATGGGAATGCCGGATATGGGAATGCCGGATATGGGAATGCCGGCTCAGGGGATTTCGACGCCTTCCTCGAGGAGCATGTCGACCAGGCGGATCAGGGGCAGCCCTACCAGGCTGGTGGCGTCCTCTCCTTCGGTGGCGCGGAACAGGCTGACGCCTAGGCCTTCCGCCTTGAAGCTGCCGGCGCAGTCCAATGGGCGTTCCGCTTCGATGTAGCGGCGGATGCGGCTCTCGTCGAGGTGGCGGAAGTGCACGGTGAACGGCACGCATGCCACCTGGATGCGCCGGCTGGCGCTGTTGAGGAGGGCCAGTCCGGTGAGGAAGGTCACGCTCTTGCCGCTGGCGTCCCGTAGCTGCTGGATGGCGCGTTCGGGGGTGTGCGGCTTGCCGAGGATGTCGCCGTCGAGTACGGCGACCTGGTCGGAGCCGATCACCAGGTGTTGCGGATAGCGTCCGGCCAGCGCTTCGGCCTTGCTGGCGGAAAGGCGGCGCACCAGTTCCTCGGCACTTTCCCCGGGGCGATGGCTTTCGTCGATATCGGGGCTGGCGCTTTCGAAGGGAAGGCGCAGGCGGGTCAGGAGTTCGCGTCGGTAGGGGGAGCTGGAGGCGAGGATCAGGTCGGGCATGAGGTTCTCCATGGCGAGCGGCCGATTTTAACGAAAAGACTCGTCCTTACAGCGGTTTATGGCTAATTTCCTTTGACAGGCGCGGGGGCGTCCCTATAATGGCGCGCTTATGTTGAATGGGCCGATTCCACCTCATATCGATCCGCGCAAGTTGGTCGACCGCGGCGCCACCCTCGAGGGTGTGTACGCGCTCGCCGATATGCCGCGTGTATGCGAGCAACTGACCAGCGATGCCGGTGAGGTGCGCGTGAAGGTTTCCTTCGAGCGCGACCACCAGAAGCTGGCGGTCATGCATATGCAGCTCGATACCGAGGTGAGCATGGTATGCCAACGCTGCCTGGATGCGGCGGCCATTCCCGTGCATGGCGAATATACCTACGCCATTCTTCGGGAAGGTCAGTCCGCCGACGGTCTGCCGAAGGGGTACGATGCGCTGGAAGTGGGGGAGGAACCCCTGGACCTGCTGGCGCTGGTCGAGGACGAGCTGTTGCTCGCCTTACCCATCGTTCCGGCCCATGACCCCGAAGTATGTCAGCACCCGGCTGGATTCGTCGTCGAAGACGAGCCGGAGTCGAGCGAAGTCGAGGACAAGCGTCCTAATCCGTTCAGCGTACTGGCACAGTTGAAGCGTGACCCAAACGTTTAGGAGTTAATCAATCATGGCTGTTCAGCAGAACAAAAAGTCTCGTTCCGCTCGTGACATGCGTCGTTCCCACGATGCGCTCGAGTCCAATGCTCTGTCCGTGGAAAAGAGCACAGGTGAAGTCCACCTGCGCCACCACGTATCCCCGGACGGCTTCTATCGCGGCCGTAAGGTAGTAGACAAGGGCTCCGACGAGTAATCCTTGTCCGCACCAATCATCGCGATTGATGCAATGGGTGGGGACTTCGGTCCCCACTGCGTTGTTCCGGCCTCTATTGCCTTCCTGGCCGAGAATTCCTCTTCGCAACTGATCCTCGTCGGTCAGCCTGCACTCCTCGAAGAACTCCTTTCCCGCTATCCGTCGCTCGACCGGCAGCGCCTGCGCGTGCATGCGGCCAGCGAAGTGATAGGTTCAGACGAACGTCCCTCCCAGGCCTTGCGTGGCAAGCCGGACGCTTCCATGCGCGTGGCGCTGGAGCTGGTCCGCGACGGCCGGGCGCACGCGTGTGTCAGCGCCGGCAATACCGGGGCGTTGATGGCGCTGTCGCGGCACCTGCTGAAGACCCTGCCCGGTATCGACCGCCCTGCGATGGTGACGGCGGTTCCGACCGAGAAGGGGCATTGTCATCTGCTCGACCTCGGCGCCAACGTGGATTGCAGTGCCGAGCATCTCTATCAGTTCGCGGTGATGGGCGCGGTGGCGGCAGAGGCCTTGGGCTGCGTCTCGCCCCGGGTCGCCCTGCTCAACGTGGGGACCGAGGAGATCAAGGGCAACCAGCAGGTCAAGCTGGCGGCGAGTCTGTTGCAGAAGGCGCAGGGGTTGAATTTCAGCGGATATATAGAGGGCGATGGCCTGTATCGCGGCGAGGCCGACGTGGTGGTCTGCGACGGTTTCGTCGGCAACATCCTGCTGAAAGCCAGCGAAGGCCTGGCTGCCATGGTGTCGGCGCGGATCGAACAGCGCTTCCGCGATGGACTGGCGGCGAAGCTGGTCGGTGCGCTGGCGTTGCCGCTGCTGCGCCGGCTGCGCGGCGATATCGCTCCGGCACGCTATAACGGCGCCAGTTTCCTCGGATTGCAGGGGATAGTGGTGAAAAGCCATGGGTCTGCCGCCGAGGAGGGTTTCCAGAGCGCCTTGCGTCGCGCGGCACTGGAAGTCCGGGAAAACCTGCCGCAACGATTGCATGGCCGTCTCGAGCATCTGCTGCTCTAATGTGTGACCGGGCGGTCCAGGCAGCCATCCAACACTCAGTTTCCTGCGCCAGTCGCGGCTGGCGCGTTATCTCCGACGAGCAAAAGACCACAAGGGACCTATTCAATGTCTGCATCCCTCGCATTCGTCTTCCCCGGCCAGGGTTCGCAATCCCTCGGCATGCTGGCCGAGCTGGGCGCCCAGCAGGCGCTGGTGCGCGATACCTTCGCCGAGGCCTCCGAGGCGCTCGGTTACGACCTTTGGGCGCTGGTCCAGAATGGTCCTGAAGAGCACCTGAACCAGACCGACAAGACCCAGCCGGCCATCCTCACGGTTTCGATCGCGCTCTGGCGCCTCTGGCTGGCCGAGGGCGGTGCGCGCCCGGCGTTCGTCGCCGGGCACAGCCTGGGCGAATATTCCGCGCTGGTCGCGGCCGAAAGCCTGGCGTTCGCCGATGCGGTCAAGCTGGTCGAGCGTAGGGGCCAACTGATGCAGCAGGCGGTTCCGGCGGGGCAGGGCGGCATGGCCGCGATCCTTGGCCTGGAAGACGCCGATGTATTGGCGGCCTGTGCCGAGGCGGCCCAGGGCGAGGTGGTCAGCGCGGTCAACTTCAACGCGCCGGGGCAGGTAGTGATCGCCGGTGCCGCGGCTGCCGTTGAGCGTGCCATCGAGGCATGCAAGGCACGCGGCGCCAAGCGCGCGGTGGCGCTGCCAGTCAGCGTGCCGTCGCATTGCGAACTGATGCGTCCGGCCGCCGAGCAGTTCGCCGCCTCGGTCGAAAGCCTGCAGTGGCAGGCGCCGAAGATTGCGCTGGTGCAGAACGTCAGCGCCGCCGTGCCGGCTGATCTCGATACGCTGCGCCGCGACCTGCTGGCACAGCTGTACAGCCCGGTTCGCTGGGTGGAGAGCATCCAGCTGCTGGCGGAAAAGGGCGTCACCGAGCTGGTCGAGTGCGGGCCGGGCAAGGTCCTGGCAGGCCTCAACAGGCGCTGCGCGAAGGGCATCAATACCCATGGCCTGGATGGCGTCGAGGCGTTCGCCGCCACGCGCGCCGCCCTGGCCTGAGAGAGAGAAAGGAGAGAATCCCATGAGTCTGCAAGGTAAGGTCGCATTGGTAACCGGCGCCAGCCGTGGCATCGGCCAGGCGATTGCGCTGGAACTGGGGCGCCTGGGTGCCGTGGTCATCGGCACCGCGACCAGCGCGTCCGGCGCCGAGAAGATCGCCGAAACCCTCAAGGCCAATGGCGTCGAGGGTGCGGGCCTGGTCCTGGACGTTTCCAGCGACGAATCCGTAGCCGCGACCCTGGAGCACATCCAGCAGCATCTCGGCCAACCGCTGATCGTGGTCAATAACGCCGGCATCACCCGCGATAATCTGCTGGTGCGCATGAAAGACGACGAGTGGTTCGATGTGGTCAACACCAACCTGAACAGTCTCTACCGTCTGTCGAAAGCCGTTCTGCGCGGTATGACCAAGGCCCGCTGGGGGCGCATCATCAACATCGGTTCCGTGGTCGGCGCCATGGGCAATGCCGGGCAAACCAACTATGCCGCGGCGAAGGCCGGCCTGGAGGGCTTCACCCGTGCGCTGGCCCGGGAAGTCGGTTCGCGTGCCATTACCGTGAATGCGGTGGCGCCGGGCTTCATCGACACCGACATGACCCGCGAGCTGCCGGAAGCCCAGCGCGAAGCGCTGCTGGGCCAGATTCCGCTGGGTCGCCTGGGGCAGGCGGAAGAGATCGCCAAGGTGGTCGGCTTCCTCGCTTCGGACGGCGCAGCCTATGTGACCGGGGCCACCGTGCCGGTCAATGGTGGGATGTACATGAGCTGAATGTGACGTTACCTTTCTCGGGTCTGTCATAAGCGCTGTCTAGAATTCGTTGCGGAATTGCAGCCGGGTTATTAGATAGAATTATCGAAGTGGCCGTGGGAAGGTGAGGCGTTCAGCTTGAAAAGCAGAAAACCCTTTCTATACACTTACCCGCAGCCCAGCTGCTCGGATTTTCCATAGGAGTGAAAACAAGGTATGAGCACCATCGAAGAACGCGTTAAGAAGATCGTCGCTGAACAACTCGGCGTGAAGGAAGAAGAAGTCACCAACAGCGCTTCCTTCGTCGAAGACCTGGGCGCCGACTCCCTTGACACCGTCGAGCTGGTGATGGCTCTGGAAGAGGAATTCGAGACCGAAATCCCTGACGAGAAAGCTGAAAAGATCACCACCGTTCAGGAAGCCATCGACTACATCGTTGCTCACCAGCAATAAGTAGTCGTCGGATTTTCCGACGTGGAAAAGCCGCACAGCCTGTAAGGGCGTGCGGCTTTTCTTTAGCGCCTTACCTACTCTGGTAGTCTGTCGGCGCAACCCCGTGAAATGAGAAAGAGGAAGTCGTAGTGTCGCGTAGACGCGTCGTCATTACTGGCATGGGCATGCTGTCGCCGCTGGGCCTGGATGTCCCGAGCAGTTGGGAAGGTATTCTCGCCGGTCGCAGCGGGATCGCCCCGATCGAGCATATGGACCTGTCCGCCTATTCCACCCGCTTCGGTGGTTCGGTCAAGGGTTTCAATGTCGAGGAATACCTGTCCGCCAAGGAAGCCCGCAAGCTCGACCTGTTCATCCAGTACGGTCTCGCCGCCAGCTTCCAGGCCGTTCGCGATTCCGGCCTGGAGGTCACCGACGCCAATCGTGAGCGTATCGGCGTATCCATGGGTTCCGGTATCGGCGGCCTGACCAATATCGAGAACAACTGCCGATCCCTGTTCGAGCAGGGGCCGCGGCGCATCTCGCCGTTCTTCGTGCCCGGTTCGATCATCAACATGGTTTCCGGCTTCCTGTCGATCCACCTGGGTCTGCAGGGGCCCAACTACGCCCTCACCACCGCCTGCACCACCGGTACCCACAGCATCGGCATGGCTGCTCGCAACATCGCCTATGGCGAGGCCGACGTGATGGTCGCCGGCGGTTCCGAAATGGCTGCCTGCGGTCTCGGCCTGGGCGGTTTCGGCGCGGCTCGCGCGCTCTCCACTCGCAACGACGAGCCGACCCGTGCCAGCCGTCCGTGGGACCGGGATCGCGACGGCTTCGTCCTGTCCGACGGTTCCGGCGCCCTGGTGCTCGAAGAACTGGAGCACGCCCGTGCCCGCGGCGCGCGGATCTATGCCGAGCTGGTTGGCTTCGGCATGAGCGGCGACGCTTTCCACATGACCGCGCCGCCGGAAGACGGCGCCGGTGCCGCCCGCTGCATGAAGAACGCGCTGCGCGATGCCGGCCTGGATCCTCGGCAGGTCGATTACATCAACGCCCATGGCACCTCCACCCCGGCCGGCGACATCGCCGAGATCGCCGCGGTGAAGAGCGTGTTCGGCGAGCATGCCCATGCGCTGTCGATGAGTTCGACCAAGTCGATGACCGGCCACCTGTTGGGTGCCGCCGGTGCGGTGGAGGCGATCTTCAGCGTGCTGGCCCTGCGCGACCAGGTCGCCCCGCCGACCATCAACCTGGACAACCCGGACGAAGGTTGCGACCTCGACCTGGTGGCCCACGAAGCCAAGCCGCGCAAGATCGACGTGGCCCTGTCGAACTCGTTCGGTTTCGGCGGGACCAACGGCACCCTGGTGTTCCGCAGGTTCGCCGACTGATGCTGGACTGGGTCGACGGCCGGCCCGCCGCCGAGCTGTCCGTGCGCGATCGCGGACTGGCCTATGGCGACGGGCTGTTCGAGACCCTGGCGGTGCGCGCCGGCACGCCGCGTCTCCTGGAACGCCACCTGGCGCGCCTGGAAGAGGGGTGTCGACGCCTGGCGATCCCTCTCGACGCCGCAGCGTTGCGCCAGGAGTTGCTGGCGTTCTGCGCGGCGCTGGGCGACGGTGTCGCCAAGCTGATCGTCACCCGCGGCGAGGGTTTGCGTGGCTACGCGCCGCCTGCCGAGGCCTCGCCGCGGCGAATCCTCTCCGGATCGCCGCGTCCGGCCTATCCCGAGCGCCACTGGCAGCAAGGCGTGCGCCTGTTCGCCTGCCGTACGCGCCTGGCCGAGCAGCCCCTGCTGGCCGGCCTCAAGCACCTCAATCGCCTGGAGCAGGTCCTCGCCCGTGCCGAGTGGAGCGACGCCGGGCATGCCGAAGGGCTCATGCTGGACGTGCACGAGCGGGTGGTGGAGGGCGTGTTCAGCAACCTGCTGCTGGTTCTCGACGGCACCCTCGTGGCGCCTGACCTGCGGCGCTGCGGCGTCGCGGGAGTGATGCGCGCGGAATTGCTCGAGCGCGCCGAAGGAATCGGCGTCCCGCTGGCGATACGGGATGTTTCCATGGCTGAACTGGCGACGGCCGACGAGGTCTTTCTGTGCAACAGCCAGTTCGGCATCTGGCCGGTCCGGGCATTGGACGAGCACGTCTGGCCGGTCGGCGAGCTGACCCGTAAACTGCAAGACCAACTTCGCGACGACCTGGATTTCTGACTTTGATGCGCAAACTGCTGGTGCTGCTGGAGAGTGGCCTGTTGTTCGTTGGCCTCTGCGTCGGCCTGGCTGCATGGCAGCAGCATCGGGCGCTGGAGCAGCCCCTGCAATTGACCGAGGAGCGCCTGCTGGACGTTTCCTCGGGCTCCACGCCGGGCGGCATGCTCGCACGTCTGGAGCAGGAAGAGGTGCTCCATGGCGCGTTCTGGCTGCGCCTCTACTGGCGTTTCAACCTGCCGGGCCAGGCCCTGCACAGCGGTGAATACCGCCTCTTGCCGGGGATGACGGGCGCCGACCTGCTGGAACTCTGGCGTGAAGGCGAGGTGGTGCAGTACAGCCTGACCCTGGTCGAGGGCTGGAGTTTCCGCCAGGTGCGCGAAGCGCTCGCCAGGCAGGGCAAGCTGGAGCAGACCCTGGCCGGCCTGAGCGACGGCGAGATCATGCAACGCCTCGGCAAGCCCGACGAAGTGGCCGAAGGGCGCTTCTTCCCCGATACCTACCGCTACACCCGTGGCATGCGCGACATCGACATACTGCGCAAGGCCTACCAGCGCATGCAGACCATCCTCGCCAAGGAATGGGATGGCCGCAGCCAGGACCTGCCTTATCGCGACGCCTACCAGGCGCTGATCATGGCCTCGCTGGTGGAAAAGGAAACCGGCGTGCCGGAAGAGCGTTCGCAGATCGCCGGCGTCTTCGTCCGCCGCCTGCAGCGCGGCATGCTGTTGCAGACCGATCCGACGGTGATCTATGGCATGGGCGAGCGCTACAACGGCAAGATCACCCGCGCCGACCTGCGCGAACCGACCCCTTACAATACCTATGTGGTGCCGGGCATGCCGCCGACCCCGATCGCCCTGGCCGGGCGCGAGGCGATTCGCGCCGCGCTGCATCCGGCCGAGGGCGAGACCCTGTATTTCGTGGCGCGCGGCGATGGCAGCCATGTGTTCTCCAGCAGCCTGGACGAACACAACAAGGCGGTCCGCGAGTACCAGTTGAAGCGTCGCTCGGACTATCGCTCCAGCCCCGCGCCTATCACCCCGCCGCCACAATGAGCGGCGCAGCCAAGATAAGGAGTGCCGTGTGACCGGCCTGTTCGTCACCCTGGAGGGCCCGGAAGGGGCCGGCAAGAGCACCAACCGCGACTACCTGGCCGAGCGCCTGCGCGAGCGCGGCATCGAGGTGCAGTTGACCCGCGAGCCTGGCGGCACGCCTCTCGCCGAGCGCATCCGTGAACTGCTGCTGGCGCCCAGCGACGAGCCGATGGCCGCCGATACAGAGCTGTTGCTGATGTTCGCCGCGCGGGCCCAGCATCTCGCCGGGGTCATCCGCCCGGCGCTGGCGCGCGGGGCCGTGGTGCTCTGCGATCGCTTCACCGATGCCACCTATGCCTACCAGGGCGGCGGACGCGGTTTGCCGGAGGCGCGCATCGCCGCGCTGGAAAGCTTCGTCCAGGGCGACCTGCGGCCCGACCTCACGCTGGTCTTCGACCTGCCGGTGGAAATCGGCCTGGCGCGGGCGGCGGCGCGTGGCCGGCTCGACCGTTTCGAGCAGGAGGACCGACGCTTCTTCGAGGCCGTGCGTCAGACCTACCTGCAGCGCGCCGCGCAGGCCCCGGAGCGTTACCAGGTGCTCGATGCCGGGTTGCCGCTGGCCGAGGTGCAGGCTGGCCTGGATCGGCTGCTGCCGAATCTGCTGGAGCGTCTGAATGGCTGATATCTATCCCTGGCAGCAGGCGCTCTGGAGCCAACTGGGCGGCCGCGCCCAGCACGCCCACGCCTATCTGCTCTACGGTCCCGCCGGGATCGGCAAGCGTGCCCTGGCCGAGCATTGGGCCGCCCAACTGCTCTGCCAGCGGCCTGCCGCCGCTGGCGCATGCGGCGAGTGCAAGGCCTGCCAGTTGCTGGCCGCCGGTACCCATCCGGACTACTTCGTGCTGGAGCCGGAGGAGGCGGAGAAACCGATCCGGGTCGACCAGGTCCGCGACCTGGTTGGCTTCGTGGTGCAGACCGCGCAACTGGGCGGGCGCAAGGTCGTATTGCTCGAGCCCGCCGAGGCGATGAACGTGAACGCCGCCAACGCCCTGTTGAAAAGCCTTGAAGAGCCGTCGGGCGATACCGTGCTGCTGCTGATCAGCCACCAGCCCAGCCGCCTGTTGCCGACCATCAAGAGCCGCTGCGTGCAGCAGGCCTGCCCTTTGCCGGGCGCGGCGGCGAGTCTGGAATGGCTGGCGCGGGCCCTGCCCGACGAGCCGGCCGAGGCCCTGGAGGAACTGTTGGCGCTTTCCGGCGGCTCGCCGCTCACCGCCCAGCGCCTGCACGGCCAGGGCGTGCGCGAGCAGCGCGCGCAGGTGGTCGAGGGGGTGAAGAAGCTGCTCAAGCAGCAGATCGCCGCCAGCCCACTGGCCGAAAGCTGGAACAGCGTGCCGCTGCCATTGCTGTTCGACTGGTTCTGCGACTGGACGCTGGGCATCCTGCGCTACCAGTTGACCCGCGACGAGGAGGGGCTGGGGCTGGCCGACATGCGCAAGGTGATCCAGTACCTGGGCGACAAGTCCGGGCAGGCCAAGGTGCTGGCCATGCAGGACTGGCTGCTGCAACAGCGGCAGAAAGTGTTGAACAAGGCCAACCTCAACCGTGTCCTGCTTCTCGAAGCCCTGCTGGTGCAGTGGGCAAGCCTGCCCGGGCCGGGCTAGAATCCCGCTGATATTCGACTGGCAGGAACCTGCATGAGTTTGCCACCCAATCTGGGGCCGCGTAACGGCATCCTGTCCTTGACCATCAAGGACAAGTCCGTGCTTTACGCCGCCTACATGCCGTTCATCAGGAACGGCGGGCTGTTCATTCCCACCAACAAGAACTACAAGCTTGGCGACGAGGTCTTCATGCTGCTCAACCTGATGGAAGAGCCGGAGAAGATCCCGGTGGCCGGCAAGGTCGTCTGGATCACCCCGAAGGGCGCTCAGGGCAACCGTGCGGCGGGCATCGGCGTGCAGTTCAACGACGGTGACAACACCGCCCGCAACAAGATCGAAACCTACCTGGCCGGGGCGCTGAAGTCGGACCGGCCGACCCACACGATGTAACGCTAGACAGGATCATGCTGGTCGATTCCCACTGCCACCTCGATCGCCTCGACCTGGCCGCCCATGGCGGCTCGCTCGATGCGGCGCTGGATGCCGCGCGAGCGCGTGGCGTCGGTCAATTCCTCTGCATCGGCGTCAGCGCCGACAATGCCCAGGCGGTGAAGGCCCTGGCCGAGCGCTATGCCGACGTGCACTGTTCGGTCGGCGTGCACCCGCTGGACCTGGAGCCCGGAAGCGCGCCAGCGCTGGACTGGCTGCTAGGCGAACTGGCGCATCCGCGGGTGGTGGCGATCGGCGAGACCGGCCTCGACTACCACTACGAACCGGAAGCCGCCGAGTTGCAGCAGGAGGCGTTTCGCCTGCACCTGGAAGCCGCGCGGATCACCGCCAAGCCAGTGATCGTGCACACCCGTGAGGCGCGCGCCGATACGCTGGCGCTGCTGCGCGAGGCGGCGTTGCCGCAGGCCGGCGTGCTGCATTGCTTCACCGAGGACTGGGAGATGGCGCGATCGGCGCTGGACCTGGGCTTCTACATTTCCCTGTCCGGCATCGTCACCTTCCGCAATGCCGATGCCCTGCGCGAGGTGGCTCGCCAGGTACCGGCCGACCGGCTGCTGGTGGAGACCGACTCGCCCTACCTGGCGCCGATTCCCCATCGCGGCAAGCCGAACCTGCCGGAATACGTGCGCGATGTCGCCGAATTCCTCGCGACGTTGCGTGGCGTCAGCCTGGAAACCCTGGCGGAGCAGACTACCGCCAATTTCCATCGGCTGTTTCCGTTGGCCCGCTAGGCCGGCAAACGGATAAAAAAAACCCGGGTTCTGGGGGATGAATCCGGGTCAAGACCATTAGGAGTGGAACAAAGGTACGCATTCCTCGGTACCTTCACTGGCTGGGTACTTGGGGGGAGATACCGCGCGCCAGTACCTTTCAGTATTGGTCATGTTCGTGGGGCGTCCAGACAGGGCTGGCGGTTTTTTAAACAGATTTGGAATACCCTCGCCGTCCTTGAGCACCTAGGTGCCTGCGACCTGGCGCAAGATCGCCAGGGTGTCGTCGATCACCGTCGAACTCGTGTAGAAGTGCGGGGAAAAACGGATACCTCCGCCACGCTGGGCGCAAATGACCCGCTCCTGGCGAAGCGTTTCGAAGAGTGTCCGGCTGTCCTGGCCGTCCAGGCTGAAGGTCAGGATACCCGCGCGTCGGCTCGGGTTCCGCGGACTGTGCAGGCGTACCCCGGGAATTCCCGACAGACCGTCCTGTAGCCACTGGACGCGCTCGGCGATGTCTCTGCCGACCCGCTCCATGCCGACCTCCTCCAACAGCCCCAGGCTGGCCTCCAGGGCCATCGCGCCGAGCATGTTCGGGCTGCCGCATTCGAAGCGCCGGGCGCTGCGCGCCGGCCGCCAGTCGCGACGCTCGTAATCGAGGGCATGTTCCAGCATGTGCCAGCCATATTCGTGCAGCGCCAGGCGCTCGCGCTGCTCGGGATGGCAATAGAAGACGCCCAGCCCTTCGGGGCCGAGCATCCACTTGTGCCCATCGGCCATGGCGAAGGCACAATCGTAGGCCTGTACGTCGAAGGGCAGGGCGCCGAGCTGCTGGATCGCGTCGATGCAGAACAGCACGCCGCGGCGGCGACATCCCGTGCCGATGCGCTCCAGGTCAAGGCGCAGGCCGCTGGCGTACTGCACCGCGCTGATCGACAGCAGGCGGGTGCGTGGGCCGCAGGCGGCGAGCAGGGCGCCCTCGGGGTCGTCGCCGGCGAGACTGACCTCGACCACTTCGACGCCGCGCGGGCGCAAGGCTTCCCAGACCACTCTATTGGAGGGGAACTCCTCGTTGCCGATGACGACCTGGTCGCCCTCTCGCCAATCCAGGCCGAAGGCTACGAAGGAAAGCGCCTCGGAGGTGTTCTTGACCAGTGCGAGGTCGCTGCCGGCGCGCGCATTGAGCAGTCGGGCAAGGCGCTCGCGCAGGCGATGTTCTATCTTCAGCCATTCCGGATAGTCGCTGGCGCCGTGGGCGACGTTCTCCCGGGCGAAGGCGCTCACCGCGTCGGCGGCGCGTCTAGGCCAGGGTGCGACCGCTGCGTGGTTGAGGTAGCGCAGACCGTTGGTCTGGTCGAATTCGTCCTGGTAACAATTCATCGTCGGATGTTCCGTGCATTTTCGTGCTGAATAGGCATAATACGCGGCTTCGATTTTTGACTCATTTTGACCTGACAGTCTTTTTATGCAGAAAGAGCCTCGCAAAGTTCGTGAATTTCGTCGCCGTGAACAGGAGATTCTCGATACCGCCCTCAAGCTGTTCCTCGAACAGGGGGAAGACAGCGTAACGGTCGAGATGATCGCGGATGCCGTCGGCATCGGCAAAGGCACGATCTACAAGCACTTCAAGTCCAAGGCGGAGATCTACCTGCGCCTGATGCTGGACTACGAGCGCGATCTCGCCGCCCTGTTCCATTCCGAAGACGTAGCCCGCGACAAGGAAGCCCTGTCGCGCGCCTACTTCGAGTTCCGCATGCGCGATCCGCAGCGCTACCGCCTGTTCGACCGCCTGGAAGAGAAGGTGGTGAAGACCAGCCAGGTGCCGGAGATGGTCGAGGAGCTGCACAAGATCCGCGCCTCCAACTTCGAACGCCTGACCCAACTGATCAAGGAGCGTATCGCCGACGGCAAGCTGGAGAACGTTCCGCCGTACTTCCATTATTGCGCTGCCTGGGCGTTGGTGCATGGCGCCGTGGCGCTGTACCACTCGCCGTTCTGGCGCGAGGTGCTGGAAGACCAGGAAGGTTTCTTCCACTTCCTGATGGATATCGGCGTGCGCATGGGCAACAAGCGCAAGCGCGAAGGCGACGCTCCCAGCGCCTGATACCTGTGGTGCCGGGACGCAGTCACTGCGCCCCGCGCACTCTTTGCCGGCAGGGATATACTCGTCGCCCATCGATCCGCCGGCGGGACGTCGGCTGCCCATTTCCGGCGAATCCGCCGGTGGCACCGTCCCGGTGGCGGCTCCACGTTCGTTCAGGAGTTCTCCGATGAGTGTCCGTGAATTCCCCATCCACTACATCGAACCGGTGTTCCGGCCCCCGAGCGAGGCGCATTCGCTGATCCTCCCGGTGACCAATGGCTGTTCCTGGAACAAATGCGGCTTTTGCGAGATGTATACCCAGCCGCAAAAGAAATTTCGCGCCCGCGACGAGAACGAGGTACTGGAGGAGATCCGCCGCTGCGGCGAGCGCCTGATCGTCAAGCGGGTGTTTCTCGCCGATGGCGACGCCCTGGTATTGCCGACCCGCCGGCTGCTCGCGGTGCTGCAGGCGATTCGCGAGCACTTGCCGGAGGTGGAGCGGGTATCCAGCTACTGCCTGCCGCGCAACCTGCGCAGGAAGTCGGTCGACGAGTTGCGCGAACTGGCCGACGCCGGGCTGCGAATGGCCTATGTCGGCGCCGAGTCCGGCGACGACGAAGTGCTGGCACGGGTCAACAAGGGCGAGACCTATTCTTCTACCCTGGATGCGCTGGAAAAGCTTGGCGAGGCGGGGATCAGTCGTTCGGTGATGATCCTCAACGGTCTGGGCGGAATGACCCTGAGCGCGCAGCACGCGGACAACTCCGCGCGCCTGATGAACGCCGCCCAGCCGGAGTACCTGTCGACCCTGGTGGTGAGTTTCCCTACCGGCGAGCAGCGTTTCCGTGCTGGCTTCGCCGATTTCGAGGCGCTGGATCGGCGTGCCCTGTTCGTCGAGGTCGAACGCCTGTTGCAGGGATTGGAGCTCGAAGACACGGTATTTCGCAGCGACCACGCTTCCAACTATCTGGTGCTCAAGGGCGAGCTGGGTGCCGACAAGGCGCGCCTGCTGGCCGAGGTCCGCCAGGCCATCGAGCAGCCGCAGCACGCTGCCCTGCGCCAGGAGTGGCAGCGTGGCCTGTGATGGCGCGGAAGCTGCATCGGCTCGTCATTCGCCGGTTTTCCGACGCCGGCAGGGGAGATGACCGATGTTGCACCTGTTCCGTATCGCCCTGGCGATGCTCCTCCTGGGCAGCCTGTCCGCCTGCATGAAGCCCAGCGACCTGGCCGACGGCGCCGACTACTACCTGCGCGACGCCGGGGTGCTCGATCACAGCGCCAGCCAGCGCAGCAACAACCGGCGGATCCAGGCCGACTCCTTCATCTACATCGGCCAGGGCCCGTTCGTGCCGCCGGGCTACCGGTACGCGCGGCCGAACGTGGTGGCCGAGCAGGCCTTCGAAGGTTTCGTCGAGTATTTCCCGCTGGTGCGCCGCGCCAAGGCGCCGCTCGGCCTGGACGACGCGATGCGCGAGGCGCGTGCCGCCGGCGCCCACTACCTGCTGTACTGCCGTTTCGCCCGGGGCGACAACAGGATCGGCAACTGGGAGGAGTGGGAAGACGAAGAGGAACTCGGCCGGGTCGGGCGCGATCGCAGTGTCATCCAGGTCATGCTGATCGAGACCAGCCCCCGTTTCCTGGTGGACAGCGCGACCATTCGCAGCCGCGGCGGTTTCCTGACGTTCTACGACGCCACCCCGGAAGACCTGCTGCGTCCGCCGCTGGAGCAATACGCCCAGGAATTGCTGGGCCTGAACAGTCGAGGAACAGGCTATGAGTGATACCGGCAAGGCCAACGACCTGCTGGCGCAGATCCCCAGGGGCGAAAAGAAGGGCCTGCCGCCCGTGCACCTGTGGAATCCGCCGTTCTGCGGCGACATCGACATGCGCATCGCCCGCGACGGTACCTGGTTCTACCTGGGCACGCCGATCGGACGCAAGCCGATGGTGAAGCTGTTCTCCAGCATCATTCGCCGCGACGGCGACGACTATTTCCTGGTGACTCCGGTGGAAAAGGTCGGTATCCGCGTCGACGATGCGCCCTTCGTCGCGGTGACCCTGCAGGTGCAGGGCGAGGGCGGGGCGCAGGTACTGCGCTTCGCCACCAACGTCGAGGACGAGGTCGAGGCGGACGCCGGGCATCCGCTGCGCGTCGAGATCGACCCCGGCACCCAGGAACCCACGCCTTACCTGCGGGTGCGCGACAACCTCGAGGCGCTGGTGCATCGCAACGTGTTCTACCAACTGGTCGAGCTGGCGGTGCCGCGCCGGATCGACGGCATCGAATGGCTCGGCGTCTGGAGCCACGGCGAGTTCTTTCCCATCGGCCCGCAGCCGGACTGACAGGCGCAGCATGAAAAAAAGGCTCCCGAGGGAGCCTTTTTCGTTTGCCTTACATGTTGGGGTAGTTCGGCCCGCCGGTACCTTCCGGCGCCACCCAGGTGATGTTCTGCGCCGGGTCCTTGATGTCGCAGGTCTTGCAGTGCACGCAGTTCTGCGCGTTGATCTGGAAGCGCTTGCTGCCGTCGTCGTTGGCCACCACTTCGTACACGCCTGCCGGGCAGTAGCGCTGGGCCGGCTCGTCGTAGAGCGGCAGGTTCTTCTCGATCGGAATGCTCGCGTCGGCCAGCTTGAGGTGGATCGGCTGGTCTTCCTCGTGGTTGGTATTGGAGAGGAACACCGAGGACAGCTTGTCGAAGCTGAGCTTGCCGTCCGGCTTCGGGTAGTCGATCTTCGGCGCTTCGCTGGCCTTCTTCAGGCAGGCGTAGTCCGGCTTGTCGTCATGCAGGGTGACGGGGATCTTGCCGCCGAAGATGTTCTGGTCGATGAAGTTGAACGCGCCGCCGCCGATAGCGCCGAACTTGTGGATGGCCGCGCCGAAGTTGCGGCTGCGGAACAGTTCGTCGTACAACCAGCTGGCCTTGAACGCATCGACGTAGTTGGACAGCTCGTCGCCGCCTTCGCGGCCGGCGGCCAGGGCCTCGGCGATCGCGTCGGCGGCGAGCATGCCGGACTTCATCGCGGTGTGGCTGCCCTTGATCTTGGCGAAGTTCAGGGTGCCGAGGTCGCAACCGATCAGCGCGCCGCCGGGGAAGACCATCTTCGGCAGCGAATTCAGGCCGCCCTTGCAGATGGCCCGGGCGCCGTAGGCCACGCGCTTGCCGCCTTCCAGGTACTGCTTGACCACCGGGTGGTGCTTGTAGCGCTGGAACTCGTCGAACGGCGACAGGTGCGGGTTGCTGTAGGACAGGTCGATGATCAGGCCGACGAACACCTGGTTGTTCTCCAGGTGGTAGAGGAACGAGCCGCCGGTATTTTCGTCGTTCAGCGGCCAGCCGGCGGTATGGACCACTAGGCCGGGCTTGTGCTTGGACGGGTCGATGTCCCAGATTTCCTTGATGCCGATACCGTAGTGCTGGGCATCGGCCTCGCTGTCCAGGTTGTATTTCTTGATCAGTTGCTTGCCGATGTGCCCGCGGCAGCCTTCGGCGAACAGGGTGTACTTGGCCCGCAGCTCCATGCCGGGGGTGTAGTAGCCTTCTTTCGGGTTGCCTTCGCGGTCGACGCCGAGGTCGCCGGTGACGATGCCGCGGACCACGCCGTTCTCGTCGATCAGCGCTTCCTGGGCGGCGAAGCCCGGGTAGATCTCCACGCCCAGTCCTTCGGCCTGCTGGGCCAGCCAGCGGCAGAGGTTGCCCAGGGAGATGATATAGTTGCCCTCGTTGTGCATGGTCTTGGGCACGAAGAAGTTGGGCACCTTGGTAGCGCTCTCGGCGCTCTTCAGGACGTAGATGTCGTCGCCGGTCACCGGAGTATTGAGCGGCGCGCCGAGTTCCTTCCAGTCGGGGAACAGCTCGTTCAGCGCGCGCGGCTCGAACACCGCGCCGGAGAGGATGTGGGCGCCCACTTCGGAACCCTTCTCGACCACGCAGACGCTGATCTCTTGACCGGCTTCGGCGGCCTTCTGCTTCAGTCGGCATGCGGCGGACAGACCGGCGGGGCCGGCGCCGACGATGACGACGTCGAATTCCATGTATTCGCGTTCCACTATCGATCTCCTACTCAAGGCTCACGGTATCTGTTTATTGGTGGCTGAGATCTTTCCCTGATCAGAGCGGGCGCATTATATATAGCTGCATGGGCAGGTCCAATACAAACGTTTGTTTGAATTCTTTGGAAGCCTGATAGAATCGGCATTCGAGGGGGGGAAACCACCCTTTTGCCGTATTGACCGAAAAGGGTGATCCGGTCAAGATACGGGCGGTTTTGCGGTCGCTGTCTAGCAGAGTGTCGGTTTCCGGCCGGCGAGCATCACCGGCCAGGCCTGTCTGGCGACATCCTTATTCACCGGAGAATAACGAGGAATCCATGAAGGTTCTTGTAGCAGTCAAACGAGTGGTCGACTACAACGTCAAGGTCCGCGTCAAGGCGGACAACTCCGGCGTCGACCTCGCCAACGTCAAGATGTCCATGAACCCCTTCTGCGAAATCGCCGTGGAAGAAGCCGTACGCCTGAAAGAGAAAGGCGTGGCTACCGAGATCGTCGCTGTCTCCGTCGGCCCGACCGCCGCCCAGGAGCAACTGCGCACCGCGCTGGCGCTGGGCGCTGACCGTGCGATCCTGGTGGAGAGCAACGACGAGCTGAACTCCCTGGCCGTGGCCAAGCTGCTCAAGGCCGTGGTCGACAAGGAGCAGCCGCAGCTGGTGATCCTCGGCAAGCAGGCCATCGACAGCGACAACAACCAGACCGGCCAGATGCTCGCCGCGCTGACCGGCTACGCTCAGGGCACCTTCGCCTCCAAGGTCGAGGTCGCTGGCGACAAGGTCAACGTGACCCGCGAGATCGATGGCGGTCTGCAGACCGTCGCGCTGAACCTGCCGGCCATCGTCACCACCGACCTGCGCCTGAACGAGCCGCGCTACGCGTCGCTGCCGAACATCATGAAAGCCAAGAAGAAGCCGCTGGACGTGGTGACCCCGGACGCCCTGGGCGTTTCCACCGCTTCCACCGTGAAGACCCTGAAGGTCGAGGCGCCGGCTGCACGCTCCGCTGGCATCAAGGTCAAGTCCGTGGCTGAACTGGTAGAGAAACTGAAGAACGAGGCGAAGGTAATCTAATGGCTATCCTGGTTATCGCTGAGCACAACAACGCGGCCCTGGCGGCTGCCACCCTGAACACCGTTGCCGCTGCCAAGGCCATTGGCGGCGACATCCACGTGCTGGTCGCCGGACAGAACGTTGCCGCCGTGGCCGAAGCCGCCGCCAAGGTCGAGGGCGTCTCCAAGGTGCTGGTCGCCGACAACGCCGCCTACGCCCACCAGCTGCCGGAAAACGTCGCGCCGCTGATCGCCGAGCTGGGCAAGAACTACAGCCACGTGCTGGCCCCGGCTACCACCAACGGCAAGAACTTCCTGCCGCGCGTCGCCGCGCTGCTGGACGTCGACCAGATCTCCGAGATCGTCGAAGTGGTCAGCCCCGACACCTTCAAGCGTCCGATCTACGCCGGTAACGCCATCGCTACCGTGCAGTCCTCGGCTGCGGTCAAGGTGATCACCGTGCGTACCACCGGCTTCGACGCCGTCGCCGCCGAAGGCGGTTCGGCTGCCGTCGAGCAGGTTTCCGGCCCGGCCGATGCCGGCAAGTCCGCCTTCGTCGGCGAAGAGCTGGCCAAGTCCGACCGTCCGGAACTGACCGCTGCCAAGATCGTGGTCTCCGGCGGCCGCGGCATGCAGAACGGCGACAACTTCAAGATCCTCTACGCCCTGGCCGACAAGCTGGGTGCCGCAGTCGGCGCTTCCCGCGCCGCGGTCGACGCCGGTTTCGTGCCGAACGACATGCAGGTCGGCCAGACCGGCAAGATCGTCGCCCCGCAGCTGTACATCGCGGTAGGTATCTCCGGTGCCATCCAGCACCTGGCGGGCATGAAGGACTCGAAGGTGATCGTCGCGATCAACAAGGACGAAGAGGCGCCGATCTTCCAGGTCGCCGACTACGGCCTGGTCGCCGACCTGTTCGACGCCGTACCGGAGCTGGAAAAGGCCGTCTGAGCCCGATTCCAAGCCGACAAGACCCGCTCCCCGGAGCGGGTTTTTTTATTTCAGGATGACTCCAGTACCGCACTTTGCTGGACTACGCCACAGCCATATACAGCAAGTTTATCAATGACTTAGGCGAGTTCAACATATGCCGGTGCTTTCTGAAACTTGACCCGGCTTCCCTTCTACTGGCTCCTACGAGGCTCCTGGGAATCGGGTCTTTCCGAGGAGTCATCATGGCTAAGATCAAGCTCACCAAGTCCGCAGTAGATGCGGCACAACCCCAAGCGCAAGCCATCGAGCTGCGCGATACCCTTGTTCCCGGCTTCCTGTGCAAGATTACGCCGGCCGGTCGCAAGGTGTTCATGCTCCAGTACCGAACCAACGCCGGCGAGCGACGCAAGCCGGCCCTGGGCCTGTTCGGCGAGCTGACCGTTGAACAGGCCCGCTCGCTGGCGCAGGAATGGCTGGCCCAGGTGCGCCGGGGCGGCGATCCGGCAGCGGACAAGGCCGAGGCACGCCAGGCACCCACCGTTGAGGAATTGTGCAAGAAGTTCATGGAGGACTACTCCAAGAAGCGCAACAAGCCCAGCACCCGAGTCGGCTATCAAGGCGTCATCGACCGCTGCATCATCCCGCTGCTGGGCCGCAAGAAGGTTCACGACGTGAAGCGGCCGGACGTTGCCGGGCTGATGGAGAAACTTTCATACAAGCAGACCGAGGCGAACAAGGCGTTCAGCATCCTGCGCAAGATGTTCAACATGGCGGAGGTGTGGGGCTATCGGCCAGACGGCACCAATCCTTGCCGCCATGTCCCGATGTTCCCTGCCGGCAAGTCCACCCATCTCATCAGCGACGACGACATGGGCAAGCTGTTCCGGCAGCTCGACAAGATCGAGGTCGAAGGGCTTGAGAACTACGTCATCCCTCTGGCGATTCGCCTGCAATTCGAGTTCGCCGCCCGCCGCTCCGAAATCGTCACGCTCGAATGGGAATGGGTCGATCTGGAGAATCGGCGCGTCGTCTGGCCCGACAGCAAGACCGGCGGCATGTCCAAGCCCATGAGCGAGGAAGCCTACCGGCTGCTTTCGACGGCACCGAGACAGGAAGGCAATCCCTATGTGCTGCCGTCGCCACGCCATCCGGCGCAGCACCTGACCACAGGCGAATATTACGGCGGCTGGTGCCGCGTGCTCAAGGCGGCGGGTGCGACGCACGTGGGGACGCATGGCATCCGCCATCGCTCTGCGACCGACATTGCCAATTCAGGTATCCCGGTCAAGGTCGGCATGGCGCTGACGGCGCACAAGACCGTCGTGATGTTCATGCGCTATGTCCACACCGAGGACGATCCAGTGCGCGAGGCGGCCGAACTGGTGGCGAACCGGCGCAAGGCGATTACCGGCGCCAAGCAGCCTCCTGCGGAGGCGACAGCATGACCAGGCGCCGGTCATCTGTGGCATCGCCCGCAGCGCCGTCGGCGCTGCTGGGCGACATTCGGGCACTGATCGAGGCGGCGCGTAAGCACGCCGCCTCGACGGTGAATAGCGAGCTGACGATGCTCTACTGGCGCATCGGCCAGCGCATCCACACGCAGGTCTTGGACGGGCGCCGGGGCGCTTATGGCAAGGAAGTCTTGCCTACCCTGGCGGCGCAGTTGGTGAAGGAGTACGGCAGCAGCTTTGCCGAGCAAAACCTGCGCCGCATGGTGCAGTTCGCCACCACCTTCCCCGACGAGCAGATTCTCGTATCACTGATACGAGAATTGAGCTGGACGCACTTCATTGCCCTGATCCCGCTGAAAGACCCGCTCCAGCGGGACTACTACGCGCAGATGGCGAGCGCCGAGCGCTGGAGCGTGCGCACGCTGCGCGAGCGCATCGACTCGATGCTGTACGAGCGCACGGTACTGTCCCAAAAGCCGGGCGAGACGATCGCGCAGGAGCTGGCGACGATGCGCGATGCGCAGCGCATGTCGCCCGCCCTGGTCATGCGTGACCCGTACATCCTCGACTTCCTGGGACTGCGGGACACATGGCAGGAAGGCGACTTGGAGGCGGCGATCATCCGCGAAATGGAATCCTTCCTGTTGGAGCTGGGCGCAGGTTTCAGCTTCGTGGCTCGGCAGAAGCGCATCCAAATTGACGGCGAAGATTTCCACCTTGACTTGCTGTTCTACAACCGCAAACTGCGGCGGCTGGTGGCAGTGGAGTTGAAGGTCGGCGAGTTCAAGGCGGCTTTCAAGGGACAGATGGAGCTTTACCTTCGCTGGCTGGACAAGCACGAACGGGAGCCGGAGGAAGCCTCGCCGCTGGGAATCATCCTTTGCACCGGCAAAAAGCGCGAGCAGATCGAATTGCTGGAGCTGGACAAGTCGGGCATCCACGTCGCCGAGTACCTGACCGCCTTGCCGCCGAGGGGCGTGCTGGTGGAGCGGCTACAACAGGCAACGCAGCGGGCGCAGTTGCAGATCGAGCAGCGCAAGACCGACAACGAGTAGCCCTGCCCCAAGCAGTCGGGCGTCCCGGCGTGCCGCCGTCGGGTTCGCGGGCTGCGCCCCGCGCTTCGTGCCGAATCGCGGCCATCCGGCTTTGACCCCTGACGCCTCCGGCCCTCTCGGGCCTGCGTGCTTCGCTTGCCCAAAAGACGACAGTGTGCAGTGGGCGGGGTGTGGGCGGTCTTGCTGTTCCCTTCACCGTATCACGGCGTTCTCGCCGTCAAGGGCGGCGCGTGCCATGCACGCTTGCGTCCTGGCGGCCGTCTGCGACCCCTGACTGCTTGCGCTGCGCCGTGCTGGCCACGGTTCCGGGCAATTCCGCCCGAGCAACCGGAGCACGATCATGTCGCAACTGTCCTTTTCCTCGTTCGATGCCTCGCTGATGGTGCGCGATGCACAGGGCCGCTACCTGCTGGCGACGGCCGACCAAATTCTGGAGGCCGCGCGCCAGGCCATCGAGTACAAGATGCAGCGCGGTGCGTCGTTCAGTTCGCCGGTGGCGGTCAAGGAGTACCTGAGCGCCAAGTTGGCTGGTTTCGAGCATGAAGTCTTCGCTGTGCTGTTCTTGGATACGCAGCATCGCCTGATCGAATACAGCGAGCTTTTCCGAGGCACCATCGACAGTGCATCGGTGTATCCACGCGAGCTGGTCAAGGAGGCGCTGCGGCTCAATGCGGCAGCGGTCATCGTTTCGCACAACCATCCGAGCGGCAACCCCGAACCGAGCGGCGCCGACAAGGTACTGACCCAGCGGCTCAGGGAGGCGCTGGCGCTGGTGGATGTCCGCACGCTGGATCACATCATCGTGGCGGGTGGCAGCACCATATCCTTCGCCGAACGCGGTCTGATTTGACCGAGGGGGCTTCGGCCCCCATTTTGCTGCGATGGCGGCTCTCAGATCGCTGCTTGATTGACGCGCCGGCTCAGGGCTTCGGCGCTTTCCTTGCGTTCGCTGTAGCGATCTACCAGATATGGCGCCACGTCGCGCGTGAGCAGCGTGAACTTCATCAGCTCTTCCATCACATCCACGATGCGGTCGTAATAGGCCGAGGGCTTCATGCGTCCCGCTTCATCGAACTCCTGGTATGCCTTGGCGACCGAAGACTGGTTTGGGACGGTCAGCATCCGCATCCAGCGGCCCAACACGCGCATTTGGTTAACGGCGTTGAAGGACTGCGATCCACCCGACACCTGCATCACCGCCAACGTCTTGCCCTGTGTCGGGCGCACCGCGCCGACCGACAGAGGAATCCAGTCTATTTGGGTCTTCATCAAGCCGGTCATGGCACCGTGGCGCTCGGGCGAACTCCACACCATGCTTTCGGCCCATTGCACCAGTTCGTGCAGTTCCCTGACCTTTGGGTGATCGTGAGGCGCGTCATCCACCAACGGCAGGCCCGAGGGGTTGAACATCCGTGTCTCGCCGCCGAGCGCGCTCAGGATGTGTGCCGCTTCTTCAGCAGCCAGGCGGCTGAACGAGCGTTCGCGCAGCGAGCCATAGAGCAGCAGGAAGCGCGGCGCGTGGGTGGCACGCTCGGGTGCCATTAACCGCTGGGCATCGGGTTGCTGGAACAGCGCGGTGTCGATATTGGGTAGGTCGATTCTGGATTCAGACACGGCGGCCTTCCGCATTCACGACGGCTTCGCCGTCTTCCTTGCTGAATGCACCGCGCTGCGGCTGGGGCAGGATGTCCAGCACCGCTTCCGAAGGTCTGCACAGCAGTGCGCCCAGCGGCGAGACCACGATGGGGCGGTTGATGAGGATGGGGTGCTGGAGCATGAAGTCGATTAAATGTTCGTCGCTCCATTTGGAATCATCCAGGCCCAATTCCGCATAAGGTGTGCCTTTCTCGCGCAGCACCGCACGCACTGGCACACCCATCGCAGCGATCAGCGTTTTCAGCGTCTCGCGGTCGGGCGGTGTTTTCAAGTATTCGATGATGGTCGGCTCTTCGCCGCTGTTGCGAATCAAGCCCAGCACGTTGCGCGACGTACCGCAGTCGGGGTTGTGATAGATGGTGATCTGGCTCATGCCATTGCCTCGGTTCAGGGATTCGTGGGGTTGGCGGAATACATGCTGGCGCCCTTGAGCCGCCACCGGCGGCCCAACCGCAAGGCGACATGCACCAGCAGGATGAGCACCGGCACTTCCACCAGCGGCCCGATCACCGTGGTGAAGGCGACAGGCGAAGCCAGGCCGAACGACGCAATAGCCACGGCGATGGCCAGCTCGAAGTTGTTGCCTGCGGCAGTGAAGGCGATGGCGGTGGTGCGTGGGTAGTCGGCCTGGATCAGCCGGCCCATAAAGAAACTGATGAGGAACTGGATCACGAAGTAGAGTGTCAGCGGCACGGCAATCTTTAGCGCGTCCATCGGCAGGCGCACCACGTCGGCACCTTTGAGGCTAAACATGGCCACGATGGTGAACAGTAGCGCCGCCAGCGTGATGGGACTGATCCGCGGCAGGAATGCACGCTCGTACCAGTCCTGGCCCTTGCGTCGAATCAGCGAGCGCCGGGTCAGGTAGCCGGCCAGGAACGGGATGCCCAGGTAAATCAGTACCGCCTCGGTGATCGTCCAAAAGCCCACGTCAATGACGCTGCCTTGCAGGCCGAACACAGGCGGCAGCACCGACAGGAAGAACCAGGCATAGGTCGAGAAGAACAGGATCTGGAAGATCGAATTGAAGGCGACCAGGCCCGCGACATACTGGTTATCACCACGCGCCAACTGGTTCCACACAAGCACCATAGCGATGCAGCGTGCCAGTCCAATCAGGATCAGGCCGGTCATGTATTCCGGCTGGTCGCGTAGGAAAATCACCGCCAGCACGAACATCAGCACCGGCCCGATGATCCAGTTTTGCACCAGTGACAGCAACAGCACGCGCCGGTCGGCGAAGACCTCGTGTAGCGTCTCGTAGCGCACCTTGGCCAGCGGCGGGTACATCATCAGGATCAGGCCGATGGCGATCGGGACGTTGGTCGTGCCGATCGAGAGCGCATTGAGCGCATCGGGCAAACCGTCGAAGAACGTACCCAATGCAACACCCAGCGCCATCGCGGCGAAAATCCAGACGGTGAGATAGCGATCTAGGAAGGACAGGCGCGATGGCGTGTTCAGCATCGAATGCCCGCTTTGGGGGCTGTCGTGATTCATGAGGTTTTCCTGTTTGCCAAAGCCCGCAGACGCTCCACTCCCACCGGCTCTTCGGTCAGAAGCGGCACGACAGCATGGCGTTGGGCATGTTGTGTGGCCACGGCGTCGATTTCCCGCAACTCGTTGCGTGCACGCTGGCGCAGCAGCGGGGAATGCGGATGTGCGGCCGCCACGCTGTTGTTAACGATCCAGGCCCACGGCTCGATGCCCGCGCGGCGCAGGTCGTCTTGCAGGTTGGCCGCTTCCAGCACGGGCGTGGTTTCGGCCAGGGTGACAATGAGCACCTTGGTCTGCTTCGGATCTTGCAACTGCATCATCGGCGTCGTGAAATGAACGCCCGTCTCACCCATCTGCCGGGCGATGTCGCGGTGGTATGCGCCGGTGGCGTCGAGCAGCAGCAAGGTGTGGCCTGTGGGCGCGGTGTCCATCACCACGAACTTTCTGCCCCCTTCGCGGATGGCACGGGAGAATGCCTGGAACACCGCGATTTCCTCGGTGCAGGGCGAGCGCAGGTCTTCTTCCAGCAAGGCGCGGCCTTCGGCATCGAGCTGCGCGCCCTTGGTGTCCATCACATGCTGGCGATAGCGTGCCGTGGCTTCCTGGGGGTCGATGCGGCTGAGAGCCAGATTGGGAAGCGAACCTTCCAGCGTGTCGGCCAGATGCGCAGCCGGGTCGGAGGTGGTCAGATGCACGGGCAGGCCCCGGCCCGCCAGCTCCACGGCAATGGCAGCGGCCAGCGTGGTCTTGCCCACGCCGCCTTTGCCCATCACCATGACCAGACCGTGCCCATCGGCAGCGACTTCATCGACCAGGGCGGATAAGTCCGGCGCATTGATCTGGTCGGGCAGCTCGATGGCATCGGCGCCATATGTGGCGTCGGTATCGACCAGCAGATGGCGCAGAGCGTCGAGGCCCACGAGGTTGAACGGCTTGAGCGCGATCTGATCCCGAGGCAACGCCTGGAGGACAGACGGAATGGCGGCCAGCGTAGCCTGCTCTTTTTCGTAGATGGCAGCGGCAAGCGTATCGGTTTCGGCCTCGCTGGCAGGAAATACGCCGTTGATGACCAGGTGTTGCTGTGACAGGCCGATAGCGGCCAGTTCTTCATGGGTGCGGGCCGCCTCGCGCAGCGTGGGGCGCTGCGCACGGGCAACCAGCACTAGACGAGTGCGCAAGGGATCGGCCAACGCCTCTACCGCAGCCTTGTACTGACTGCGCTGTTTTTCCAGGCCCGCCAGCGGCCCCAGGCACGACGCATCGCCTTTGCCTGCTTCCAGAAAGCCACTCCATGCGCCCGGCAGTTGCAGCAGGCGGATGGTGTGGCCGGTAGGGGCTGTGTCGAAAATGATGTGCGCGTAATCCTGCGTCAGCGCCGCATCGGTCAGCAGGGCCGTGAACTCATCGAAGGCGGCGATTTCCGTGGTGCAGGCACCCGACAGGGATTCTTCGATGCCATCCACTACCGCATCGGGCAACACGCCTCGCACTGGGCCGACTATGCGGTCACGGTACGCTTGCGCGGCTGCCTGCGGGTCGATTTCCAGTGCCCATAGATTCGGCACGGCGGCAATCATCGTGATGTGGTTTCCGATGCGTTCGCCGAAAACCTGCCCCACGTTGGAAGCCGGGTCGGTACTGACGAGCAGCACACGCTTGCCCTGGGTCGCCAGTTGCACGGCCGTTGCGCAGGCGATGGAGGTCTTGCCGACGCCCCCTTTGCCGGTGAAAAACAGGAAGCGAGGCGGCTGGGTCAGGAAGTGCATGGGATCTCCTTGTTCAGCAGCAGCGGCCGCCAGAGCAGCAGGCGTTTTGGGCTGGCGAGGCTTCGGGCGCCTCGATGCCAGCCCAGCGGGTCAATTCGCTTCGGCTGGGGTAGCGACCGGCCAAGGCCACCTCACCATCGACCAGAACCAGGGGCAGCGCCTCTTGGCCCGAGCGTTGTAAAAAGCCTTTCACTGTCGGGTTTTCGGCGAAAGCGAGGGGTTGCTGTGCCAGGTTGAAGCGTTCGACCTGAGCACCGTGTTGCTTGGCCCAATCCACATCGGCGGCGAAGTTCACCAAGTTTTGATCCACTTCAACGCCACATACGCCGGTGCTACAACATAGCGCCGGGTCGAAAATCTGGATGCTTGGCATGGGGTGTCCTTTCAAATTGGTTGTTGATGAAGTGACGCTCTTCACTCTTGGCCGATGTTTCGCAACTCGCGTTGCAGCGACATGGCGTCCAGGCGTTGCAGTGGCAGCGAGAGAAACAGCTCGATGCGGCGGCGCAAAATCAGCGCGGCATCCTTGAACGCTTTGAGTCGTTGTTCTTCGCTACCTTCGACGGCTGCCGGATCGGGCACGCCCCAGTGAGCCGATACCGGCTTGCCCGGCCAAAACGGGCAAGCCTCGCCGGCGGCGTTGTCGCAGACGGTAAAAATGAAGTCGAACACCGGCGCCCCCGGCGCTACGAACTCATCCCAGCTTTTGCTGCGGTAGCCAGTCGTTGGCATGTGCAGCCGCTCCAGCGTGGCGAGCGCCAGCGGATGCACTTCGCCCTTGGGCTGGCTACCTGCCGAGTACGCCCGAAAGCGCCCTTGGCCCAGTTTGTTGAGGATGCCTTCGGCGAGGATGGAACGTGCGGAATTGCCCGTGCAGATGAACAGTGCGTTGTATGCGGCCTCTGTGGTCATGGTGTGCTTTCTCAACAGCAGGAAGAACGGGGGCTTGCTGTGCAGCAAGCCGGTGCGGTGATCGGTGTCGTGACTGAAGCCGCTTCATGGAAGACCGGGATGCTGCCTAACGTGTGGAAGTGCTCCCAGGCAATACCCTGCGGGTCGGTGACCCAATGCTTCTCGCTGCGTGCGTAGCAGCAGGTGGTCGTGCCTTCGTCGAGCAACGCCATGTCGGCGGCTTGTGCGCGGAGTTTCAGGGCGGCCAGTTCCTCGGCGTCGTCGGTCTGGATACCCAGGTGGTCGATGCCCGGCTTGCTGCCGCGCGTGGAGATGGCGAAGTTGACCGGCGGGTCTTCGAGCATCCACTTCGCGTAGTCGCCTTCGACGCGCGCAGGCTGCGCCGCGAATAGTTGGGAATAGAAGCCGATGCTGCGGTTCAAGTCATCGACGTGCAGGTGGACGTGGAAGCGCTTCATGGAGAGTTCCTTTCAGCAGGAGGCACAGGTGGAGGGAGATTCAGTGACTTCGCATACGCCGCCCTGGCAGCAGTGCTCGGTCATGTAGCCAAGCAGACTGTTCATCTGCGCGAAGTCAGCGCGATAGATCAGGTTGCGCCCTTGCTGTTCGATGGTGACGAGGCCAGCGTGAGCCAGCTCCTTCAGATGGAAGGACAGAGAGTTGCGGGCCACGTCGAGCTGGTCGGCCAAGACGCTGGGCGTCAGCCCCTCGGGGCCTGCGACGACCAGGGCGCGGAACACGCGCAGGCGTTGGGTGTGGGCCAGGGCGCCGAGGGCGGAAACAGCTTGATCTTCGTTCATAGTTCGATAATACAACATTTATTGAATCATTGCGCAAGAAACCAGCAAACAGAACCTCGTAGCGCCCCGGCGTGCCGCCGTCGGGTTCGCGGGCTGTGTCCCGCGCTTCGTGTCGAATCACGGCCATCCGGCTATGCCCCCTGGCGCCTCCGACCTGGGTGCTCTGCTCGCCTAAAACCGACGCATATGGAGGTGCAAGGGAGGCGGTCTTGCTGTTCCCTTCATCGTG
>NZ_KV813429.1:175645-176763 GCF_001813645.1 Pseudomonas sp. HMSC063H08 | reverse complement strand
GCGCCGATGGCGCTTGCGTCCTGGCGGCCGTCGTTGACCCCTGACTGCTTGCGCTGCGCCGTGCCACGGAAGGGTCGGGCAATTCCGCCCGGCAACCCTTCAGGAGTTCACCATGAACAACGCACTCATCACTGACGAGCAGCGCATCGTGCTGCTGGCCAACGGCCGCGAATCGCTGGAGAACCCGGACTTCGATCCGGCGCCCGTGGTCAAGCTGTTCACGCCGGATAGCGGCGCGACCTGGCTGCTAACCGAGATTGATCCCGACGACCACGACCACGCCTTTGGTCTTTGCGACCTGGGCCTGGGGATGCCGGAAATCGGCTGGGTCAGCCTGGGCGAGCTGGCGACGGTGCGCGGCGGGCTGGGCTTGCCGATCGAGCGCGACCTGTCTTTCCGCGCCGAGAAGCGGTTGAGCGCCTACGCACGCGATGCGCGGCTGGCCGGGCGGATCGCTGTCTGACTCGGCCCTGGGAGCGCCGCAAGGCGCTCCTTGTGCTTTCTCAACCTTTGCAGGAGATCCATGCCATGAGTAGCCATCACGACTAGATCATCGAAATCACGGCGCAGCACGATGCGCTCAAACCGTTCGCGCCGGAGAACGGGCAGCCGCTGTGCTTCAAGATCGGCGACGCGGTGATCTACACCAACGAGTTTGGTGTGCAGTTCTGGCGCCGCGTCACCGGGTTCTACCAGCCCACCGAGCCTTCGGGGTTGTATGCGCGTGGTAGGCGCTACTACCTGAACTCGACTTCGCCGTGGATGCCGGTTGCGGAATCCAGCCTGTGTCCTGACGACTCGGCGTGATGCCTTCGCGCCCCTGACGGGGCGCTGCGCTTGCCTCCAGGGGAAAGCCCTGCGGGCCACCCCCGCCGCGCGATGCTTAGCGCCCCTCAAAGACCGCCGAACCGGCTACGCGGGATCGGCCAGACCGAAGCAATCACCGGCACAACTGGCTCTGCTTCCCGATGCTTGGCGAATGAGCTTGTGCATCGAGCTTTGAAATCCGGGCGTCCCCGGCCAAGAAACATGGCCGGTCGCGCTGTCGTGCTGCGCATCGAACCCCCTGCGGGGTTTCGCCCCTGACGGGCTTCCATCGTTCCCTCGCTCCGCTCGGC
>NZ_KV813429.1:173218-175545 GCF_001813645.1 Pseudomonas sp. HMSC063H08 | reverse complement strand
TCAAGGGCTGCGCGCCGATGGCGCTTGCGTCCGGCGGCCGTCCTTGACCCCTGACTGCTGCGCTGCGCCGTGACTTCGACGGTTCCGGGCAATTCCGCCCTTGCAACCGGAGAATCGTCATGAACGACAAATCACACGTTTCCCTCGAACAGCACGTTTGCCTGGTCTGCGGCACGGCGTTCGATACCGGCGCGATCCTGCTGGACAAGCGCCTGCGCGCGAGCATGGAGCGCCACACGGCGACCGGCTGGGGCCTGTGTCCCGAGCATCAGAAGCTGTCCGATGACGGCTTTGTCGCGCTGGTCGAATGCGATCCGCAGCGCAGCGGCGCTCAGGGCGGCGGGTGCATGAAGCCCGAGCAGGCGTATCGCACGGGCCGGCTGGCCCATCTGCGGCGCTCGGTGTTCGCGCAGGTGTTCAACGTGCCGATCGCGGAGAAGCAGGCTTGCGTGTTCGTTGAGCTTGGCGTGATCGACCAGTTGCAGTCGATGACGGCAACGGCGACGAGCTGATCGCGCCGCGCTGCCTTCGGTGCGTCGTCCCTGCGGGATGGCGCACTTTCTTCTGCTGCGCTGGCACGTCACTCCATTTGTGGCAAAGCATTATTGCCGTTAGACGTATCCCCCCTAGGGGGATACAATTTCCGTATGACGGAATCACACAAACACACCAGTCATCCTGCCCTTGTGAAGCGGCTCAAGCGTGCCGAAGGCCACCTTCGACACGTTATCGGCATGATCGAGGCGGAGGAACCTTGCCTCGATATTGCCCGCCAGCTTTCAGCGGTTGAAAGCGCGGTAACGGCAGCAAAGCGTGCTCTGATCCACGACCACATCGAACATTGCCTTGACCATGACGCCGCTTCCGTCATGGGCGAAATGAAGGCACTCGCAAAACTCCTATGAGGCCGACTTATGCTCGCTGTCCTTAAGAACCGCACCTATCGCCACCTGTTCGCTGCGCAAGTGATCGCGCTAGTGGGCACCGGCCTGATGACTGTGGCGCTGGGCCTACTCGCCTACGAACTGGCGGGCGCGGACGCCGGAGCGGTGCTTGGTACGGCGCTGGCTATCAAGATGCTTGCTTATGTCGGCATCGCCCCGATCGCTCAGGCGTTCGCCGACCGCTTGCCGCGTAGGTCGCTGCTGGTCGCACTTGACCTGATTCGAGCCGCCGTGGCTCTCTGCCTGCCCTTCGTCACCGAGGTCTGGCAAATCTATCTCCTGATCTTCGTGTTGCAGGCGGCTTCTGCCGGATTCACGCCGACCTTTCAGGCGACCATCCCGGACATCCTGCCTGACGAGGAGGAGTACACGAAGGCGCTGTCGCTCTCGCGGCTGGCCTACGACCTTGAAAGCCTGGTTTCCCCGATGCTGGCGGCTGCGCTGCTGACCATCATCAGCTTCCACAACCTGTTTGCCGGGACAGTGCTTGGCTTCCTTGTCTCGGCCGCGCTGGTGGTCAGCGTGGTGTTGCCCGCCTCGACACCCGGCCCACGTCGCGGCATCTGGGAGCGCACCACGCGGGGCGTTCGCCTCTACCTTGCAACGCCGCGGCTGCGGGGACTTCTGGCAGTTAGCCTTGCCGTGTCAGCAGCAGGCGCGATGGTGATAGTGAATACGGTGGTCATCGTGAAGGCACGCTTCGGCCTTGGCGAAGCAGAAGTAGCTTGGGCTTTGGCGGCGTTTGGGGGCGGCTCGATGATCGCTGCATTTGCACTGCCTGGGCTGCTCAACAAATTAGCGGATCGACCTGTCATGGTCACGGGAGCGGCGGTGCTGGTTATCGGTACGGCCATCGGGGCGCTGATTCCGTCTTATGTTCTGTTGCTTCCACTTTGGCTGGTGATTGGTTTCGGCTACAGCGTGGCACAAACGCCTTCTGGTCGGCTGCTGCGCCGTTCCGCCCATGCCGAGGATCGGCCTGCGCTATTCGCTGCACAGTTTGCGCTGTCACATGCCTGCTGGCTGATCTGCTACCCGCTGGCGGGACGCTTCGGTGCTGCCTTTGGACTGCAATCAACCTTCATCGTTATGTCATTGATTGGCCTTGCCGGTGTAGTGCTTGCGCTAATGCTTTGGCCTGCCGGCGATCCATCGGATATCGCCCATGACCACCCGGATCTACCGCCGGATCATCCGCATATGCGCGAACATTCAGGCCAGGGCCGACACCACCACCTTCTGATCGTGGACGACCTACATCAAGGTTGGCCACGCATGTAGCGTTGTGTCCTTCGCCAAACGCGATCTAACTTGACCAAGGGGGCTTCGGCCCCCTTTTTGCTGCGCCCGGTGGCGCAACTCCGGCCCTCGCGGGCCTGCGCG
>NZ_KV813429.1:172450-173118 GCF_001813645.1 Pseudomonas sp. HMSC063H08 | reverse complement strand
CCGAGCAACCGGAGCACGATCATGTCGCAACTCTCCCTCTCTCTCGATACCCCGTTGATGGTGCGCGATGGCCGTGGGCGCTATCGGCCGGCGGATGCCGACCAGATTCTGGAAGCTGCGCGCCAGGTCATCGACCAGAAGATGCAGCGCGGTGCATCGTTCAGTTCGCCAGCGGCGGTCAAGGACTACCTGCGCGCCAAGCTGGCTGGCTTCGAGCACGAAGTCTTTGCCGTCCTGTTTCTCGATACGCGCCATCGGCTGATCGACTACGTGGAGATGTTTCACGGCACGATCGACGCCGCCGAGGTGCATCCGCGCGAGGTGGTGAAGCAGGCGCTGCGGCTCAATGCGGCGGCGGTCATCGTTTCGCACAACCATCCGAGTGGGAACCCCGAGCCGAGCGCGGCCGACAGAGCGATGACCGCGCAGCTTCGGCAGGCGCTGGCGCTGGTGGACGTTCGCACGCTGGATCACATCATCGTTGCGGGGACTCGCACCACGTCATTCGCCGAGTGCGGCCTGATTTGACCATTGGGGGCTTCGGCCCCCTTTTTGCTGCGCCCGATGGCGCAACTCCGGCCCTCGCGGGCCTGCGCGTGCTGCGCACTTGCCCAAGGCCGGGTGTGTGGAGGTGGGAGGGAGGCGGTCTTGCTGTTCCCTTCATCGTG
>NZ_KV813429.1:171250-172350 GCF_001813645.1 Pseudomonas sp. HMSC063H08 | reverse complement strand
TGCGACCCCTGACTGCTTGCGCTGCGCCGTGCCCCGGAAGGGTCGGGCAATTCCGCCCGGCAACCTTTCAGGAGTTCACCATGAACAACGTACTCATCACTGCCGAGCAGCGCATCGTGCTGCTGGCCAACGGCCGCGCATCGCTGGAGAACCCGGACTTCGATCCGGCCCCGGTGGTCAAGCTGTTCACGCCAGACGGCGGCGCGACCTGGCTGCTGACCGAGATTGATCCCGATGACCACGACCACGCTTTCGGTCTTTGCGACCTGGGCCTGGGCGAGCCGGAAATCGGCTGGGTCAGCTTGAACGAGCTGGCGAGCTTGCGCGGCGGGCTGGGCCTGCCGATCGAGCGCGACCTGTCTTTCCGGGCAGAGAAACGTCTAAGTGGCTATGCGCGTGATGCGCGGCTGGCCGGGCGAATCGTCGTCTGACTTTGCCCTTGGAGCGCCGCAAGGCGCTCCTTGCGCTTTCTCGACCATCACAGGAGATCAATGCCATGAGCAGCCATCACGACTACATCATCGAAATCACCGCGCAACACGATGCGCTCAAGCCATTCGCGCCGGAGAACGGCCAGCCGCTGCGCTTCAAGATCGGCGATGCGGTGATCTACACCAACGAATACGGCGTGCAGTTCCGTCGCTGCGTCACCGGGTTCTACCGGCCGAGTGGCCTTTGCGGTCACTACGCGCGTGGAGCGCGCTATCTGCTGAACTCGACTTCGCCGTGGGTGCCGGTTGCGGAATCCAGCCTGCGTCCTGACGACTCGGCCTGATGCCTTCGCGCCCCTTCCGGGGCGCTGCGCGCTTCGCTTGCCTCTAGGGGAAAGCTCTGTACGGGCTATCCCCGCCGCGCGATGCTTGGCCCCCCTAAAAGCCGCCGAACCGGCTGCGCCGGCTCGGCCAGAAATCCGCGGCCACAGCAGAACCCGCTTTCCGATGCGGGGGGCGTGTTGCGTCTGGTGCTCATCGAACCTTGAAGGCTGGGCGTCCCCGGCCACCTGGGAGATGGCCGGTCGCGCTGTCGTGCGCGTAGCGCATCGAGCCGCCTGCGGCGTCTCGCCCCATTCGGGCTTCCATCGTTCCCTCGCTCCGCTCGGC
>NZ_KV813429.1:166877-171150 GCF_001813645.1 Pseudomonas sp. HMSC063H08 | reverse complement strand
CGCTCGGCTGACGCCTCCGGCCCGGCTTCCAGCTTCGGGCCTGCGCGCTTCGCTTGCCGTGCGGTTCGGCACACAGGGAAGGCCGTTGCCTTGTCGAGCCGTCTCCCCTGACTTCATCACCTTGTCCGCGACTGTAGCCCGCGCCCGTGCGCCGTCAAGGCGCGCAGGGCCGTGTCCTCGGCTGCGCCTGCGGGCCGCACCAACCCTGCGCTTGCCTCCTTGACGGCACCCGTTCGCGTGCTCCTGACCGTCGCGGGCGATGAACTCAGGAAAGACGGTGGCAACAGGGCCAACCGGGTTCCTCGTGCCGACCGCACCGAACAGCCGAAAGGCTGGGCTTCCGAATCTAGGAATCCGGTGTGCGGTGTGAACAGCAAACCTCTTTTTGTCAGGAGAAAGATCATGCAACTCGCATCCCGTTTCGCTTCCCGTTCCCCGGCACTGCGCAGCGATTACCCGCTGACCGATGACCAAATCCGCAGGGTGGCCCCGTCCATCTTCGCGGACGCCCCGCACGAAAGCCGCTCCGAGCGGTACGCCTACATCCCCACCGCGACCGTGTTGCAGGAACTGCGCGGGGAAGGCTTCGAGCCTTTCATGGTGTGCCAGACCCGCGTGCGCCACGACGACCGCCGCGACTACACCAAGCACATGATCCGCCTGCGCCACGCCAGCCAGATCAACGGGCGCGAGGCCAACGAAATCATCCTGCTGAACTCCCATGACGGCACCAGCAGTTACCAGATGCTGGCCGGAATGTTCCGCTTCGTGTGCAGCAATGGCCTTGTGTGCGGTGACACCGTGGCCGACGTGCGCGTACCCCACAAGGGCGACGTAGCCGGGCACGTCATCGAAGGCGCTTACGAAGTCCTGCACGGTTTCGACCGGGCGCAGGAATCGCGCGATGCCATGCGCGCCATCACCCTCGACGCCGGGGAATCGGAAGTGTTCGCCCGCGCCGCGCTGGCCTTGAAGTACGACGAGGACAAGCCCGCACCCATCACGGAATCGCAAATCCTGATGCCGCGCCGTGGCGACGACGACCGCCGCGACCTGTGGAGCGTGTTCAACCGCACGCAAGAAAACCTCATCAAAGGTGGCCTGTCCGCCCGCGCCGCCAATGGCCGCCGCCAGACCACCCGGCCCGTGCAGGGCATCGACCAGAGCGTGCGCCTGAATCGCGCCCTGTGGCTGCTGGCCGATGGCCTGCGCCAGCTCAAAGCCTGAATCCCCACGCGGCAGGGGCAGGCAGCAGCCCTTGCCGCATCCCTCGCTGCTGCATCCCTGAATCGTTTAGGAGTTGTCACCATGAACGCCGTAACCCAAACCGAAGCCCGCGCCATCGAAAACGCCGCACCGCTGGAAATGGCCGACCCTTCCAAGAACCTGATCTTGGTTGCCCTTTCGCAGTTGCTGCCGCGCCGCTCCAAGCGCAACGCCCGCAAGATGCCGCGCCTGTCCATCCCCGAACTGGCCGCGAGCATCGCCCGCATCGGCCTGCTGCAAAACCTGATCGTGATCGCATCCGCCGATGGCGAGCATTACGAGGTGGTGGCCGGTGATCGCCGCTTGACCGCCTTGAAGCTGCTGGCGAAGAAGCGCCGCATCCCCGCCGACTACGAGGTACCTTGCCTGCTTGTGGCCGATGGCAGTGCCCGCACCGTCAGCCTCGCCGAAAACCTGATGCGCGAGCAGATGCACCCCGCCGACCAGTTCGAGGCGTTCGCCGCGCTGGTCAAGGAAGGCCGGCCCGTCGAGGACATTGCCGCCGACTTCGGCGTGTCCCCGCTGGTGGTGCAGCGCCGCTTGAAGCTGGCCCACATCGCGCCGCGCCTGATGGCCGACTACCGCGCCGGAGCCGTCACGCTGGAACAGTTGATGGCCCTGACCATCACCGACGACCACGCCGCACAGGAAGCCGCGTTCTATGGTGCGCCGGAATGGCAGCGCAGCCCGTCCGCGCTGCGCGCACGCCTGACCGAGCGGGAAATCGACGCCACGCACGCGCTGGTGCGCTTCGTCGGGCTGGACACCTACCGGCAGGCAGGCGGTGGCATCCGCCGCGACCTGTTCGCCGAAGGCGATGCCGGAACCTACCTCACCGACGCCGGGGTGCTGGAAACTCTGGTGCGCGAGAAGCTGGCAACGCTGGCCGAGGACGTGCGCGCCGAGGGTTGGGCATGGGTGGAGGCCGTGCCGCATCTGGCCTACGAGGAACGGCAGGCGTTCCAGAACGCACCGCGCCACCGCCGCGAGCCGACCGCCCGCGAGGCCCGCCGCATCGCCTCGCTGGAAAACCGCCTTGAAAAGATCGACGCAGAACTGGAAGAAGCCTGCGACGCCGAGGACGAGGCCAAGGCCGAGAAGCTGGAACAGCGGCGCGATCAGGTGATCGGGGAACTGCAAGACGCGGAGGACGCCTTACAAGGCTATGCGCCCGAGGTGCGCGAGGTGGCCGGTGCCATCGTCACCATCGACCGCAACGGCGAGGCCGTCATCCATCGCGGCCTGCTGCGCGAGGCCGAGGCCAAGGCGCTGCGCACGCTGGAAAAGCTGCGGCGCGGTTTCGGCAACGCCGAAGGCGAAGCCGACAACGACGAAGGCCACGACGCCGACGACGCGCCCAAGGCCGCGAGCCTGTCCGACCGGCTGGCGCAGCGGTTGAGCGCACACCGCACGGCGGCGCTGCAAATCGAAGTGGCACGGCATCCGCAAGTGGCGCTGGCCGCACTGGTGCATGGCATGGTGCAGAAGGTCTTGCAGGACAGCTACTACGGCAACGACCAACCGCTGGGCGTGCGCGTGACGCTGCAAGACCGGCTGGAAGGAATGGCCCCGGACTGGCCGGAATCGCCCGCCGCCGTGGCGCTGCGCGAACTGCAACAGGTGGCCGGTGAAGGCTTGCCGCAGGACAGCGCCGAACTGTTCGCCGCGCTGCTGACGAAGCCGCAAGACGAACTGGTCAATCTGCTGGCCGTGTGCGTGGCTTCCACGGTGGACGTGGTGACGCCTCGCGCCACGCCGCACCACCCCGGCGAGGAACTGGCGCAGGCCGTGGGCCTCGACATGGCCGCATGGTGGCAGCCGACCGCAGAAGGCTACTTCAAGCACGTTCCCAAGGCGGCAGTCCTGCAAGCCGTGGGCGAGTACGCACCCGAGCAGGTTTCCCGGCTGGCGAAGTTGAAGAAGGCCGACATTGCCAGCGAGGCCGAGCGGCTGGCGAACGGCAGCGGATGGATGCCCGCCATCTTCAAGGCAGAAGGCGCGCAGGAAACCACGCAGGCAGAACCGCAGGCGCAGGACGACGCCCCGGAGGAAGCCGAGGCAATGGCGGATGAACCCGCCGTGGCGCTGGCCGCTTGACCCGCACCGACAGCAAGCGCCCCTGCCTCGACCGGGGCGCTTCGCTGGAAGGAGAACACCCCCATGACCCGCACCACCACCCGCCGCCCACGCATGGCGGCAATCTACGCCCCCGGCACAGTACGCGCCCGCCGCTGGCATGGCGATGGCGACGTGCGCGGCTACCGTCCGCCGTCGGGCTGGTCAGCCCGCGCCGACCTCACCGACATTCACCCCATCACGGGCCACGCCTTGCCGCGTGCCGTGTGGTGGATTGTCGAAACGAAGGAATAACCACGATCAGCCCCACGCCCATGCCGTTCCGACTTGGGCGCGGGGGAGACGCAAAATCCGGGCGCGGCGGTGGCCGCGCCCGGTTTCAAAGCCCAAAGCCAGAACGCCCCTTCGCCGCCTTCGGGCAGGTGGCGAAGGGGCGGCGCACAAGCGCCCTTGTGCGCGGGAAACCCGCGAAGCCATCAGTGCGTCGGCGCACAGCGCCGACGACATGCCGAACGCGCCCCGCCGCAATGGGCGGGACTTGTGGGGCTACGCCCCGGCTTGCTGCGGCAGGTTGCACGAAAGCGTGCCGTCCTCGACGCTGGCGGTTCGTCGCCTGTACGTCACGAAGGGCGGCTCACCGACACACCGCCCGACCCTGCAATGGAGCTTCCACGCCACGCCTCACGCAAGAGGCCGCCTGCTACGTCAGGGGCGCTTGCGGCCTTGTCTCCGGGTGTTGTCCTTGCCCGTGTCAGGGCGCAGGCCGGTGAAGCCGTCGCGCGGAGATGCCGAGTCGGCCATGTCTCCATTCGGGAGCGGGCGGCCAGTACGTCCTTGTGTTGTTGTGAATCCTGGCGGTGGCACGGCTGCGCCTTGGGCTTCATGGCCGCAACCTTCCAGCGAAAACAATTTCCCCGCCGCTGCGCGGCTT
>NZ_KV813429.1:164077-166777 GCF_001813645.1 Pseudomonas sp. HMSC063H08 | reverse complement strand
CGCGGCTTCCTCGCGCAGCAAATTCTTTTCGCTTCCAGGTTCTCCACGTTGTTGCGACCGCTGCGCGGTGCGGCCAGCCCATCCCCCGCCGGACGGATCACAACAAGGACGCACTGGCGCGACCTTGTTCAACCCGAAAGGAGAAATCATCATGGCTAACATCGGCACCTTCACCGCAGACAAAGACGGCTTCACCGGCCAGCTCCGCACCCTGACCCTCAACGTCAAGGCCAAGCTGGTTCCCAACGACAAGGGCGAGAACGAAAGCGCCCCGGACTTCCGCCTTCAGGCGGCCGGCCACGACTTCGGCGCGGCGTGGAAGAAAACCAGCGAGGCCGGGCGGGATTACCTGTCGGTGGCCATCGACGACCCTTCGTTCCCGGCAACGGTCTATGCCCGCCTGATCGAAGGCGAGAACGGCACGCACGACCTGATCTGGTCGCGCAGCAAGCCCAAGGCGGCCTGACGGCCGCCCACAGCGCCCCGCCCATTGCGGCGGGGCGCTGTGCTGCTGATCGCAGCATCGCCTGCACAGGGTTTCGGCGGTTGCCTCATGCCCGGCATGTTCAGGGCTGGCATCGCATTGGTGATGGTTGGATGGCACGAAGCCCGTGGCAGCAGGAACAGCATGGCGTGTCGGCGCGGTGCGCCGCCGGGCTTTCGGGCTGCGCCCCATGCCGCCAATGGCGTCATGTCCATTCGGCTTCAATCCCTCACGCCTTCGCGCCTGGCGGCGCTGCGCGCTTTGCTTGCCTCCAGGGGAAAGCCCTGCGGGCTATCCCCGCCGCGCTGCGCTTGGCGCCCCTTGAACACCGCCGAACCGGCTGCACCGGATCGGCCCGCCTTGCCCGGCCTGCGCCTACGGCTGGGCCGCTGCTGCTGCGAGCTGGCTTTCAGCCTCGCTCATCAATACCGCCGTGCTGCATTCGAGCGCGCCGGCGATCTTGAAGATAAGTGCCAGCGTGGGCATGTGTTCGCCGCGCTCGACCTTGCCCATGTGCGAACGCTCGATGCCGGCCAGGTGTGCCAGCGATTCCTGCGCGATCCCTCGTTCCGTCCGTAGCGCGCGCACCGCCGCGCCGAAGGCTTGCGCCAGTTCGGCATCGAAGGTGGTGGCACCGGCCGGGCGGCCAGGTTGGACGGATCGCTTCTGCATGGACAGAAGCGTCAAATCGCAGGACAATTAAAACCACGTTATCTTTAACTCAGTGCCCAAAAATCGCTGTTCCGTGCTTTTACGGAAATCCGCATTTACGGATTTCCACAGAACCGGGGAATCGCATCCGTGTCTTTCCGGCTTCCTGCAATTGCGCTTCTGCGCTTTCGTTCTTCTACGGATGCGATGGCTTGTGCATCCGTGTTTCCACACGCATGCACGGTTCCGTGGGAGTTCTGCCCATGACCCTGCAGCTTGTCACCGCTGATGAACGCGCTCGGCTGCTGGCCCACGGCGAGGCGCTCGCCGCTGGCCAGCGCCTCGACCCGCTGCCGGTGGTGCGCCTGTTTACCCCCGACGCGCATGTGACCTGGCTGCTGGTGTCGCTCGACCCCGCCGATGGCGATACGGCCTATGGCCTGATCGACCTCGGCATCGGCATGCCCTCGCTGGGGACGGTCAGGCTGTCCGACCTGGCCGGCATCGTCGGGCCGCGCAAGTTGCCGGTGCGGCGGGATCGGTATTTCCAGGCGGTGCGCCCGCTGTCGGAGTACGTCCGGCTGGCGCAGGAGAATGACGCGATCACGGACTGATGAACGCCAGCGCGGCACGGCCAGCCGGGGCGCACTGTGACTATTTCAGTCCTGGTCAAGACCGGGTAGGTCTGAATCGGCATTGATGCACTGAAGCGATGCCAGTCTGACGCAAACAGTCCTGATCTTTGGCGCGGGCTGCGGCACGGTATCCGGTGCCGCGCACCATTTCCGGGTGGCGCAGCCGTCGCATTCAGACGATTTCCCCAACACGCCGGAGCCAAACGGTCTTGACACCGACAGTTACAGCTTAACCGTTTTTGATGATGACCTGATGGCGTTTCGATAGCTCCCGCATCGCGGAAATCGTGGCGACGCATCCCAAGCACAGGGAGCTTTCGCCATGACTGATCGCAGCGCCGACCACTGGTATCCGACAGCCGCCTATCTCTACGTCCTGCACCTCAACGGCCCCGCGCTGGCTTGGGAATACCTGCGCAGGAATCCCGATTACCGCCGCGACTGGCTGCGCCGTCGCCGCTGGCCGGACGCGGCGCAGGCTTGGAGCCTGCGCCTGCTGGAAGACCCAGCCTTGGATGCGCGCGACGCGCATCCGGCCTGGTTCCCTGACCACGATGCCGTGGTGCAGCTCTATCCCGACGCCGACCCGCCACCCGAAGCCCATGCCTTCGAGTTCTGGCGCGTTCCCGGCCGCAAGCAACTGATCCACGACGGCAAGCGCCTGGTGCTGGTGTCGCATTGGCCCGGCTGCTGCCTGCGGCTCGCGCTCGCGCAGGGCCTGGAAGACGGCGTGGCCTACCTCTACGCCACTCGTGCCTGCGCCACGCCCTGCGCGCGCTATCGCACGCTCGCGGCTGAACTCGACGCCCTGGCTGCCGCCACGGTTGCCGCGCCTGCGGCGGCGGCCCGTTCGCGGCCCACGCCTGCCGCACTGCTGGAGCTGCACACCTTGCAGGCGCTCGACGCGACCCTGGCGGGCGCGTCCTTGCG
>NZ_KV813429.1:161875-163977 GCF_001813645.1 Pseudomonas sp. HMSC063H08 | reverse complement strand
GACGCGACCCTGGCGGGCGCGTCCTTGCGCGAAGTGGCCGAAGGGCTGTTCGGCGTGGAGGCCGTCGCGGCCAACTGGCACAAGGACGGTGCCTTGCGCGCCCGCGTGCGCCGGCTGGTGCGCCGTGGCGATGCGCTGATGTGCGGCGGCTATCGCCGCCTTGCACAGCTTCCGCCACTGCCGTTGCAGTAGGGGGGACGTTTCGCAGCCCCTGCAATTCGTCCCTTAGCAAGAAGCCTCGCTTTCTTGAAAGTGCCTCCATCCGGCCGCGTGGTGTGGCCGGGCTTGATGGAGGTTCATCCCATGCGACCAGCTCCCTTGCGGCCTGCCGCCACTGTCTCGACCGCTGCCGCGCAGCCGCAGCGTTACCTCACCAACGACGAAGCCGCCGAGTACCTGCGCCTGTCGCCGCGCACGCTGGAGAAGCAGCGCGTGATCGGCGGCGGGCCACGCTTTCGCAAGTTCGGCCGGCGCGTCATGTACGCCGTGGCCGACCTCGACGCCTGGGCGGCCGACCGCAGCTTCGAGACGACTTCCGATCCCGAGTACGCCGAGCACCACTCGGCGGACAGCCGTGCGCGCTGATCGCTGGCGCGCGCCAGGCCACAGCCATGTCCATCTCCGCGCTGCCATTTCGGCAGCGGCCCCCGCAAGAACGCGAACAGCTCGACCTGTTCCGCGCCTTGCCGGGCGACATGGCACCGCGCGACAGCCAGGACTTGATGGCCTATCCGTTCTTCTCGCTCGCCAAGTCCAAGCGGGTCAAGCCCATCGACTTCCGGGCGGGCAACGTCACGATCCGCGTGGAAGGCACGCAGGAGCATGGCATCGCCACGATTTGGGATGCCGACGTGCTGATTTGGGCGGCCTCACAGATCGTGGAGGCGAAGGATGCGGGCCTGCGGCCTTCGCGGCTGATCCGTGCGACGCCCTACGAGATCCTGCGCTTCATCGGGCGCGGCAAGTCGCTGCGCGACTACCAGCGCCTCAAAGCGGCCTTGGATCGCCTGCAATCGACCACGGTGGCCACGTCCATCCGCGAGACAACCGGGCGGCGTTTGCACCGCTTCTCGTGGATCAACGAATGGAAGGAACTGGCCGATGCCAGCGGCACACCGCTGGGCATCGAGCTGATCTTGCCGGACTGGTTCTATACGGGCGTGCTGGATGCCGCCCTGGTGCTGACCATCGACCCGGCGTATTTCCGGCTGACCGGCGGCATCGAGCGGTGGCTGTACCGCCTGGTGCGCAAGCACGGCGGCAAGCAGGCATACGGCTGGCAGTTCGACTTCCGCTACCTGCACCAGAAATCCGGCAGCACCGCCAAGCCCTACGACTTCGCCTGCGACCTGCGCGCGCTCGTCGCGCGGCAGTCGCTGCCCGGCTATGTCCTGGGCATCGAACGGATGCCGGACAACGGCATGGAACTGCTGACCTTCCGGCCCGTGCCGCATACGGCACGGGGATAACTCGGGGAAAGCCTGTGAATGGAGTCGTGCTATCAGGCGTGCGGGGTATCGTGCTATCAGGCGTGGGACTATCGTGCTATCAGGCGTGCCAATCGGCCGAAAACCCGCGCCAGCACTGGGTTTGCGCGCCCTCTAACTTCCCTAACTTAATTTCTCTAACTTTTAGTAGGGAAACGCCGCTGCGGTGGATAACCGCCACGCGGCCACAAACGCAGCAGCAACAGCCGGGCTTTCCAGCAGGGAGGGCCGCGTCATGATCGTTGCTCTGCTCAACCAGAAAGGGGGCGTCGGCAAGACCACGCTCGCCACCCACATCGCCGGCGAACTGGCAATGCGTGGCCAGCACGTCGTGCTGCTGGACGCCGACCCGCAGGGTTCATCGCTGGACTGGACGCAGCGTAGAAGCCAGCAAGGCTTGCCACGGCTGTTCAGTGCCGTGGGCCTCGCACGCGAAACGCTGCATCAGGAAGCGCCAGAGCTTGCCAGGCGGGCCGATCACGTCGTCATCGACGGCCCGCCGCGCATCGCCGCCTTGGCGCGCTCCGCGCTGCTGGCGGCCGAGCGCGTGCTGATCCCGGTGCAGCCCAGTCCCTACGACTTATGGGCCAGCGCCGAGATGGTGGCGCTGATCCG
>NZ_KV813429.1:158642-161775 GCF_001813645.1 Pseudomonas sp. HMSC063H08 | reverse complement strand
GCCAGCGCCGAGATGGTGGCGCTGATCCGCGAGGCGCAGGTGTTCCGGCCTGCGCTGCGCGCGGCCTTCGTCATCAACCGGCGCATCAGTACCACCGTGATCGGGCGCGAAGCGCGCCAGGCGCTGGCCGACCAGCCGCTTCCTGCGCTGCGCGCGGAAGTGCATCAGCGCATCGTGTTCGCCGACAGCGTGGCCGCTGGCCGGCTTGCACGCGAGACGGCACCGGTCAGCGCCGCCGCGCGCGAAATCACCGCCCTGGTGGACGAACTGCTGCGGTGGACGACATGACAGCGAAGCCACCACAGAGCGGCAAACGCACGGCAAAACGCGTCGGCATCGGTGCGCGTCCTCCTGCGAATCCGCACGCCGAGGCGTGGATTCGCCAGGGCGATGCCGATGCGCTGGGCAAGGGCGACCTCTACACGGCTCGCCTCACGCTCGACATCACGCCCGCACTGCGGGCGCGCATCAAGGTATCGGCCTTCACGCAAGGCGTGACCGTGGCCGACCTGCTGCGCGGCCTGCTGGAGCGGGAGTTTCCCGAGAACCGCAGGGAGAACACACCATGACTGCATCCACTGCACCTGCTGCCGCGCCTGCCGCTGGCGCGGCCACGGCTGCGCCACAGCCATCATTCATCGCACCTTCCGGCCAGCCCGCCAGCGCGCCGCTGACGCGCGTGGCGCTGGCCTACATCGAGGCCCGTTTCAAGCTCTACCTGCGCTTTGGCGAACCCGCGCGCACGCACCAGCTCGACCGCTGGCGACGCTGCGCCATGTTCCTGCCGGGCGCTGTGTTCTGCCGCGTGCGCTGGCAGGCCAACGACTACGGCACCGTGCGCTGGCAGCTCATGGTGATGCAAGCCTGCACACCGCTGGACGCGGCGCAGCGCATCCCCGGCGTGCAGCCTGGCGCGCGCCTGCTACTGCACGCCGAGGGCGACGGGCAAGTGCGCGCCGTGCTGGAACGCATCGACGCCATCGAGGCGCTGGGCATCGCGCCTGTCGCCGTCTCGCCCGCGTACTGGCGCACGCTCGCCAACCGGCTCGCTGCGCGCCTGCCGCTGCCCGAGTACACCGCCGAGCGGCACGCCGCCTGGTTGGCCGGGAGGGTGCTGCCATGACCGCCGTTTCCACTGGCGCCAACACCACTGGAAAGGCGCCGCGTCCTCGCTCGCGCCAGCGCGCTCGCATCGTGCTCGCGGGCTTCGCCGCCTGCGGCCTTGCTGCGCTGGCCTGGGCGTCCTTCGTGCATCCGATGCCGCGCCTGATCTACAACCCGTCCGACAGCGTTCCGGTGGGCTGGTATCGCATCGCGCCACCCGATGCGCCGCGCGTCGGCTCCATCGTGCTGACCACGCTGCCGCCAGACGCCGCCGCGCTGGCCGCGCAGCGCGGCTACCTGCCGGCGCGCGTGCCGCTGCTCAAGCGCGTGGGCGCGGTCGCGCCGCAGGAGGTGTGCGTTGCCAGCGGCATCGTCCGCATCGACGGCGTGCCTTCGGCCGCCGCGCTGCCCGCCGACCGTTGGGGCCGCCCGCTGCCATCCTGGCAGCAGTGCCGCCGCCTTGAACCCGGCGAGCTTTTCCTGTTGAGCGTGACCAACCCGTCGTCGTTCGACAGCCGGTATTTCGGCCCGGTTGCCGCATCCGCCGTGATCGGCGTCGCGCACCCGATCCGGCTGGAGGCCCGCCCATGATGGCCGCCGACTCGCTGCACGTTGTCGTGCATCTTGTCGTGCCATTGGGCGTGCCGATCCAGTGGCTTTCGGCATGTCGTCGCGCGTGCAGTGCGAGCGCCGATCCTACGTATCGGGTGCCGCACTTCGCGCTGCCTTCCCATGTGCAGGCGTCTTGCCTCGAACGCTGCCGGCCTATGGCCGTCGCCGCGTTCGCCGGCGCGCTGGCTGCTCGCGCAGCAGCGCCGCCGGGCCGCCGCTGCCCGGAGCGCCAGCGAGGGGCAAAGGCGGAAGGCAAGACAAAAGGACGCGGCACCGGGCCGCGTCGAAAGCCAGTCTGCACGTGGGGTTGGCGCGGCACGGCGCGGCTTTGCCGCCGTGCCGCGTGGGGCGCGAGGCCCGCGCCAATGCAGGCATGTCCGCGTGCTTCGCACGACAGGACACGCCAGAGCTTGCAGGGAGCGCAGCCATGAGCGACCGCCGCGACGACGATTTCCGCGTGCGCCCCAGCGCCCCGAAGAACCGGGGCAAGGGCCAGGGACAGAGCTTCGTTTCCAAGGTGCTCAAGCAGACGGGCAAGGCCAGCGGCGGCAAGTCCACGGTGCGCCGTTCTGGCGCAGCGCGTGGCACCGGCCAGCGTCCCGGCTCGCGCCTGGGCCGCGGCCATACGGCGGCGCGCTTCGCGGGCGCGAAGCTGACACCCATGTCGCGGCGCGTGACCATCAAGACGCTGCTGGTCAACCAGCGCCAGGCCAGCCCGCAATCGCTCGCCAAGCACCTTCGCTATATCGAACGTGATGGCGTGGGGCGCGACGGCGAGCCGGGCCAAGCCTACGGGCCGCAGACCGACGCCGCCGACCTCGACGCCTTCAAGGAACGCTGCGCCGACGACCGGCACCATTTCCGCTTCATCCTCTCGCCCGAGGATGGCGCGGAACTGGAAGACCTGCGCACCTATACGCGGCACCTCATGGGCCGCATGGAAGCCGACCTGGGCACAGGCCTCGATTGGGTGGCCGTGAACCACTGGAACACCGACAACCCGCACATGCACATCGTCGTGCGCGGGCGCGACGACACCGGCAAAGACCTCATCATCGCGGGCGACTACATCGCCGATGGTTTCCGCCACCGCGCCGCCGAGCTGGCGACCGAATGGCTGGGGCCGCGCACCGAACTGGAGATCCAGCAGACTTTGCAGCGCGAGGTGGAACAGGAACGGTGGACGAGCCTGGATCGCACCTTGAAGCGCGAGGCCGGCGACCATGGCCTGGTGCATGTCGAACGGCTCAACGAACCCCGCTTGCAGCGCCAACGCCTGCTGCTGATCGGCCGCCTGCAACGCTTGCAGCGCCTGGGCCTGGCCGACGAGACGCAGCCCGGCACCTGGGCCGTCCATGCCGATGCGGAAAAGACCTTGCGCGCCCTGGGCGAGCGCGGCGACATCATCCGCACGATG
>NZ_KV813429.1:145489-158542 GCF_001813645.1 Pseudomonas sp. HMSC063H08 | reverse complement strand
GGCGAGCGCGGCGACATCATCCGCACGATGCAGCGGGCCATGCGCGGCGAGCCGCGCGAGCTGGCGGTGTTCGAGCCTGGAGACGATGGCCGAACCATCCTCGGGCGCGTGGCCGCGAAGGGACTGGCCGACGAGCTGCGCGACCGGGGCTATCTGGTCATCGACGGCGTGGACGGCAAGGCCCACTACGTCGCGCTCAACGCCCGCGACGAGCTGGCGAACTATCCGACCGGGGCCGTGGTGGAGGTGAAGGGATCGGCCGACGTGCGCGCGGCCGACAGGAACATCGCCGCGCTGGCGAGCGATGGCCTGTACCGCACCGACCATCACCTCGCCATCGCGCAGGGCCAGGTCGTCCCCGGACGCGACCCGCAGGAGGTTGTGGCGGCCCATATCCGCAGGCTGGAAGCCCTACGCCGGGCGGGCATCGTGGAGCGCGTGGCCGAGGGGCTATGGAAGGTGCCGGGCGATCTGCCCGAGCAGGGCCGCCGCTACGACGCGCAGCGCATGGGCGGTGTGGCCGTGGAGCTGAAATCTCACCTGCCCATCGAGCGGCAGGCCCGCGTAATCGGGGCCACCTGGCTAGATCAGCAGTTGATCGGTGGCGGCTCGGGCCTGGGCGACCTGGGTTTCGGTAGCGAGGCCAGGCAGGCGATGCAGCAGCGCGCCGACTTCCTGGCCGAACAGGGGCTGGCCGAGCGGCGCGGGCAGCGTGTGATCCTGGCGCGCAACCTGCTGGGCACGCTGCGCAACCGGGAACTGGCACAGGCCGCCAAAGACATTGCCGCCGATACCGGCCTGGAGCATCGCCCGGTGGCCGACGGGCAGCGCGTGTCCGGCATCTACCGGCGCTCCGTCATGCTCGCCAGCGGGCGCTACGCGATGCTCGACGACGGCATGGGGTTCTCGCTGGTGCCGTGGAAGCCGGTGATCGAGCAGCGGCTGGGGCAGCAGCTTGCGGCAACCGTGCGCGGTGGCGGGGTGTCCTGGGAGATTGGGCGGCAACGCGGGCCTACTGTCGCTTGATTGCCCGCAAGAGCGAGGCGGAGTGCCGGCATGGCACAATAAACCGATTGACGGTCGGTTTTTTCTGGACGATACTCATTAGTTCGAGTCAAAGCTCGGAGCTGACAACCTTGACCAACCACAGCGTACCAACACTTGGCGATCTGGAAATCGCCGTGCTTGAAGACATCTGGCGCTTCGGCCCGTCCGACACCAAGGCGGTTTATTCCCGCATTGGACAGTCGCGCTCGATTTCTTTGAACACCGTGCAATCTACGCTGGAACGTCTATTTCGCAAGGCCATGCTCCAACGCGAAAAGATCAGCCACGCCTACGAATACTCAGCGCGAGTTTCCCGCCGAGAATTGATCCAGAAACTGGTGGAATCCACGGTGCGTCGTGTTGCAGGCCCGCAGCCCGATGCGTTGCTGAGCGCATTTGTCGATCTTGCTGCAAGGGCGGATGACGACCAGCTCAAGAGGTTGGAGGAATTGATCGCACGTCGTCGGGCTGAATTGGATCAGCCGTGATGACGAGCTATGGCCCACTACTTCAGTTTGCATTGCTGTCCGGCTTCGTGCTGGCGGTGACGCTTACTCTGCTGATCGGTGCCTGCGAGCGCCCATTGCGCCGTGCGCTGTCAGGCAAGGCCCCCTCTCAGCGGGCGCGGGTATCTTGGTGGATGCTGGTAACGCCTGCATTGGCGGGTATCACCTACGCGGTGATGACCATTGCAATGCCGTCGATGTTTGACGACTCGGCCCGATTTGCCGCTGCCTGTTCTGCGCATGCCGACACGCTTCTGCATCTGTGCGTTTGGCACCCGAGCAGTAACGGGCAAAGTGCTTGGCTATGGGGTGCATTGGCGTTGCTGGCAGGATATGCAGCTTGGCTGGCGGCGCGGGCCGCAGCAGGTCTTTGGCGCGCTCGTCGAACCCTTGCCTCGCTGGTGCGGCTGAGTGGTCGTCCAGGGCATCCCGACAAACTGCGCGTGCTCGATGTTGAACAGCCTATGGCGTTGGCCTGCGGCGTCGGGCGTGGTCACATTCTGCTTTCAACGTCGTTGATGCGACGACTCAATCCAATGCAGTTGCGCGTGGTGCTCGCGCACGAACAGGCTCACATCGCCAATCGTGATGTTCTGAATCGCTTGACCGCTGCCGTACTGTCCAGCATCCAGTTGCCCGGCGTCCGTCGTCGGTTATTGCGCGATCTGGAACTCGCCTTGGAGCAGCGTTGTGATTTTGCTGCCGCTAAAGAAGTGGGATGCCCTGTCACCGTGGCCGAAACCATCGTTACGGTGGAGAAGATATTTCGGCAACACGCGAGGGAACAGGTGCCGTTGACGATGGCGTTCTTTTCCGATTTTGTCCCTGAGCGCGTTGAAGCATTGCTGTCATCCAGGCACACGTCGATCTCGTATTTGGGGCCAATGCTCGGCATCTTTGTTCTGGCGTTTTGCAGCCTATCTACCGGCTGGCTGCACTTTGTGGCTGAATCTCTCATCACCGTGATGACGAGGTAAGTTCATATGCGCGCGTGCCGTGTTTTTTTGCTTAAAAAACCGATTGCTGATCGGTTTTATCGTGATTCCGCTCCAGCGTGCGTGGGAGGTCGCTGCGCGGAATCGTTTGATCGCCATCTGTTGTCGTCGTGAGGGTTTTCATGAAATTGATCCGCTTAGTGGCCTTGGTGTTCGTCGGGGCCTGCGGCACATCCGCAGCCCTAGCCGCCGAACCCCTGCGGCTGGAGGAGGCAGTCTCCCGCGCGCTCGCTGCCCATCCCTCCATCACAGCCGAAACGGCGCAGCTCCAGGCTGTTCGTGCCCGCACCCAGCGCGAAGCCCTGCCACCGCCTTACACGATTGGCGGTGAGATGGAAAACGTCGCCGGGAACGGCAATCTGCGGGGTATTCGTTCGGCTGAAACGACATTGCGCATCGGCCGAGTTATCGAACTCGGCGGCAAGCGCGAGGCTCGTCAAACATTAGGGCAAGCCGAACTGAGGGAACAAGAGCATCAGGCCACCAAAGCGCGGATCGACTTGGCCAGCACGACCGCGGCTCGATTCATTGAAGTGCTCGCTAGGCAACAGCGATTGGCCTATGCCGAGGAGCGCGTTGAGCAGGCAGAACGCACCCGACAGGAGGTTGCAGCCTGGGTGAAAGCCGCTCGCAATCCCGATTCTGATTTGCAGGCCGCCAATATTGCAGTCGCAGAGGCGCAGCTTAACCGCGAGAGTGCAGAACACGAATTGGCAAGCGCCAAGATGACCTTGGCAGCGAGTTGGGGCGCGTTGACGCCGGACTTCGGTGAAGTCGTCGGCGACCTGCAAACCTTGCCGACCGTAGCGCCATTCGAGACGTTGGCCGCTCGTTTGCCCATGACCCCCGAGCTATGGGCGTCGCGCTTGCGAGCCGACACCATCGGCGCCCGTCGCCGGCTCGCGGAGGCCGAGGCCAAACCCAATCTGGACGTTAGCTTGGGTGTACGTCGTTTTGAGGCCACCAGGGATCACGCCGTGGTGGCGTCAATCTCGATCCCGCTTGGTGGGCCGACACGCTCTGGATACGCGGTGTCCCAGGCCAACGCCGAACTGGCTGCGCTGGAGGCACGGCGCGATGCCGAACGCTTCGAGCGCCACCAGGCACTGTTCGACAAGTATCAGGAACTCACGCACGCACGTCACGAACTGGGGTCGTTGCGCGAACGGATGCTGCCTATGGCCGAAAGTGCCTTGGCAACGACTCGTCGTGGCTTTGAGCAAGGCCGCTTCTCCTATTTGTCGCTGGCCCAAGCACAGCGAACGCTTTTCGATCTTCGCTCGCGTGCTGTCGAAGCCGCCGCTCGCTATCACCTTCTGCTGGTCGAGGTGGAACGCCTCACCGCCACCGTTGAGGAAAACGCACCATGATTCGCATTCTTTCCCTGCTGCTCCTTTGCGTGTTCGCCGCTGCGTGCAGCCCTGGTGGCGACAAGCCCAAAGAGGAGGCCAGCGCCCAAGCCAGCGGAAGCTATGAGCGTGGGCCAAACAATGGCCGACTACTCCGTGATGGAGACTTCGCCCTCGAAGTCACCATCTACGAAACCAATGCGCCCCCGCACTACAGGCTATTTGCCTACCGCGACGGCAAGCCTGTCGCCCCCGCCGATGTTGTTGCGACCATCAAGCTCTCCCGCCTGGATGGCGAGGTCAACCAATTCACGTTCACGCCGGAGAACAACTATCTAGTCGGCAGTGGCGAAGTGACCGAGCCGCATTCGTTCGACGTGGCCGTATCCGCCGAGCATGCCGGAAAGAAGTCCACATGGTCTTACGAGTCCTACGAGGGGCGCGTCAGCATTCCTGCCAGTATCGCCAAGGATGCCGGCATCAAGACCGAATCGGCGGGGCCGGCAGTCATCCGAGACGTTGTGCGACTAATGGGAACTGTTGTTCTGGATGCCGACAGGCACGCAGCGGTTCGTGCGCGCTTCCCCGGCATCGTGCGCTCTGTGAACGTGCAGCAAGGCGAGCGCGTCCGCCGCGGCCAGACGCTGGCCGTCGTCGAGGGCAATGACAGTATGCGTACCTACCCGATCACGGCGCCGTTCGATGGCGTCGTGCTCGCGCGCAATACGAATGTGGGCGACGTGGCCGAAGCTGGTGCGCTGTTCGAGCTGGCCGACCCGTCCAATGTATGGATCGACCTGCGTGCCATCGGCACAGACGCCGAAGTTCTACAGCCAGGCCAAGCCGTGCGAATCCGGTCAGCGACCGGAAAGACCGAAGCCAGTGGAAAGATTCAACGGCTGTTGCCGGTGGCCGGCAGCGGCCAGAGCGTCATTGCCCGCGTCAGCATCCCGAACCCGGAGGGGCGCTGGCGTCCCGGTATGACCGTGGCCGCCGAGGTCACAGTAGGCACGCGCAACGTATCGCTTGCGGTGAAGGAGTCGGGATTGCAGCGATTCCGCGACTTCACCGTGGTATTCGCACAGGTCGGCGAAACCTACGAAGTGCGAATGCTTGAGCTTGGGGAGCGGGATGGCGAATACGTTGAAGTGACCGGCGGACTCAAGCCCGGCACGAACTACGTGGCCGAGCAAAGTTTCCTGATACGCCAAGACATCGAAAAGTCTGGCGCCAGCCACGATCACTGAGGACGCGGATATGCTCGAACGTATCATTCGCGCGTCCATCGCGCATCGCTGGCTGGTGCTTCTACTGGTGCTCGCCCTGTCCGGGCTGGGGATCTGGAACTACAGCCGCTTGCCGATCGACGCGATCCCGGACATCACCAATGTCCAAGTGCAGATCAATACCGAGGCACCGGGCTACTCGCCAATGGAGGCAGAGCAGCGCGTCACCTTCCCGGTTGAGACGGCATTGGCTGGCCTTGCTCGGCTGGACTACACACGTTCGATTTCCCGCTACGGTCTGTCGCAGGTCACGGCGGTCTTTGAGGACGGCACTGACATCTACTTTGCTCGCCAGCAGGTCGCCGAACGCTTGCAGCAGGCATCCTCGCAGCTTCCGACGGGCTTGAATCCTTCCCTCGGGCCGGTGGCAACCGGCCTCGGCGAGATATTCATGTACACCTTGGAACCCGAGAAGGGCTACGAGGAAGTATGGACGCCAACGGCGCTGCGCACGTTGCAGGACTGGTCAGTGCGTCCGCAGCTTCGCAACCTGAAAGGCGTCACCGAGGTCAACACCATCGGCGGCTACGTGCGCCAATTCCACATCACGCCCGATCCGGTCAAGTTGCTGGCCTACGGGTTGACGATGAACGACGTGCTGAACTCCGTCGCGCGCAACAACGCGAACGTCGGTGCCGGGTACATCGAGCGTCATGGCGAACAGTATCTGATCCGCATTCCCGGCCAAGTGGGCGACATAGAGCGGCTGCGGAAGATTGTCGTGGCAACGCGCGATGGCCTTCCGCTCCGAATGGGCGATGTGGCGGAAGTGCTGGAAGGCAGCGAATTGCGAACCGGCGCTGCAACGAAAGACGGCAAGGAGGTCGTGTTGGGTACGGCCTTCATGCTGATTGGCGAGAACAGCCGAGCGGTTGCGCAACGCACGGTGGAAAAGCTCGCTGAAATCGACGCGACACTTCCCGAGGGAGTCCGCGCGCATGCGGTTTACGACCGCACGCAGCTCGTTGATCGCACCATCGCCACCGTGCAGAAGAATCTTCTGGAAGGCGCATTGCTGGTGATCGCAGTGCTTTTCCTGCTGCTGGGCAACATGCGGGCAGCTCTGATAACTGCTACCGTGATTCCGCTTGCCATGCTGCTGACGATTACCGGCATGGTGCAAAACCGTATCTCGGCCAATCTGATGAGCCTGGGCGCGCTGGACTTCGGCCTGATCGTCGATGGCGCGGTCATCATCGTGGAGAACTGCTTGCGCAGGTTCAGCGAGCGACAGCACCAGCTCGGTCGCCTGCTGACCCGCGATGAGCGTTTCTCGCTGGTTTCGAGTGCCAGTGCGGAAGTCATCAAGCCCGCCTTGTTCGGGCTGTTCATCATCACGGCTGTTTACCTTCCGATCTTCGCGTTGTCGGGCGTGGAAGGAAAGATGTTCCATCCGATGGCCCTGACCGTCGTCATCGCCTTGACCGGCGCGATGGTGTTGTCGCTGACCTTCGTGCCCGCTGCGGTCGCCCTGTTTGTCACCGGCAAGGTTTCCGAGAAGGAAACCAAGGTGATGCGCGGCATCAGCCGCTTCTATGCACCGCTTCTCAAGCAGGCGATTAAGTTGAGAGTCGCCATCGTCGCGGCAGCGGCAGTGCTGGTGGTGCTGTCCGGCCTGCTTGCAGCACGCTTGGGAACCGAGTTCATCCCGAACCTGGATGAAGGCGACATCGCCCTGCACGCGATGCGTATCCCCGGAACGAGTCTGACGCAGGCGATTGGCATGCAACGCCAACTGGAAGCCCGGATCAAGGAGTTTCCCGAGGTGGAGGAAGTCGTCGCCAAGATCGGCACCGCAGAGGTTGCGACCGACCCCATGCCGCCTTCGGTCGCTGACACCTTCATCATGCTGAAGGATCGCAGCGAATGGCCCGATCCACGCAAGCCGAGGGCCGTACTGCTCGCCGAACTGGAGAAGGCGGTGAGCGCCATTCCCGGCAACAACTACGAGTTCACTCAACCCGTGCAGATGCGCATGAATGAGTTGATTGCAGGTGTTCGTGCCGAGGTGGCAATCAAGGTGTACGGCGACGACATGGAGCAACTGGCAGAAATCGGCTCGAAGATCGAAGCCGTGGCCGAGAGTATCGACGGGTCTGCCGATGTGGCGCTTGAGCAGATTACGGGCCTGCCGCTGATGACGATCACGCCGAATGTGGATGCACTGGCTCGGTACGGCCTGGCGATCGACGACATACAGCAGACGGTGGCGATCGCGCTAGGCGGTGCCGTCGCTGGCCAGGTGTTTGAGGGAGATCGCCGATTCGACATTGTGGTTCGGCTACCCGAAGCGCAACGCCAAGACCCGAAGGCACTGGCGACACTGCCCATTCCGATTCAAGCCGGAACGGTTGCCGGGCTAGGCCAAGCAGCCTATGTGCCACTCGGCCAGCTTGCGTCCATCGAAGTAGCGCCCGGCCCCAATCAGATCAGCCGCGAGAACGGCAAACGCCGGATCGTTATCACCAGCAACGTGCGCGGGCGCGATCTAGGTTCGTTCGTGGAAGAACTACGTGAGCGGGTGAGCCGTGAAATCACACTGCCCGAAAGTTATTGGGTCAGCTACGGCGGCACGTTCGAGCAACTTATCTCGGCCAGCCAACGCCTGTCCGTCGTCGTGCCGGCCGTGCTGGTTCTGATTTTCGGCCTGCTGTTCATGGCCTTCGGCTCGGGCCGGGATGCAATGGTCGTCTTTAGCGGCGTTCCGCTGGCGCTAACGGGTGGTGTAGCCGCATTGTGGCTACGCGATATTCCGCTCTCGATTTCAGCAGGTGTCGGCTTCATTGCGCTGTCCGGCGTGGCTGTGCTCAACGGACTGGTGATGGTGAGCTTCATTCGCAAGCTGCATCACGACGGCGCACCGATTCAGGACGCCATCGTGAATGGCGCGATGACGCGACTGCGCCCAGTGCTGATGACCGCGCTGGTTGCAAGCCTTGGTTTCGTACCGATGGCCATCAATGTCGGAACAGGCGCGGAAGTGCAAAGACCACTCGCCACTGTCGTCATCGGCGGCATCGTTTCCTCGACGCTGCTGACGCTGCTGGTTCTACCTGCGCTGTACCGGCTGGTCTATCGCCACAAAAACACCGAGAGGGTGCCAACGTGAGCCGGTGCCCATTCCCATTTCCCTTGGAGGTTCCCTTGTTGTCACGCATGTTCCGTTTCCCCGACCGAAGCCAATGGCTGATGGTGCTGGTGCTGTCCCTGTTGCCACTGTGGGCGTTTGCCCACGGTGTCACCGGCGATGATCAGGCGTTTCTTGAGCAGAACACCGGCCGTAATTTGCTGGTGTTCACCTACCTCGGGGCCAAGCACATGGTCACTGGCTACGACCATCTGCTGTTCCTGCTGGGCGTGGTGTTCTTCCTGTACCGGATGCGCGACGTCGGCACCTACGTCACCCTGTTCGCGGTCGGCCACAGCGTCACCTTGTTGCTGGGCGTGCTGGGCGGGTTCCACGTCAACGCCTATCTCGTCGATGCCATCATCGGCCTGTCGGTGGTTTACAAGGCGCTGGACAACCTCGGTGCGTTCAAGCGTTGGTTCGGCTTCCAACCCAACACCAAGGCCGCCGTGCTGATCTTCGGTTTCTTCCACGGTTTCGGTCTGGCGACCAAGTTGCAGGATTTCGCGCTGTCGCGTGATGGTCTGGTGCCCAACATGCTCGCGTTCAACGTCGGCGTGGAGTTGGGCCAGTTGCTGGCCCTGGCCGGCATCCTGATCGTGATGGGTTTCTGGCGGCGCACTGCCGCTTTCCCGCGCCAGGCCTTCGCAGCCAACACCGTCCTGATGACCGCCGGCTTTGTGCTGATCGGCTACCAACTCACCGGCTATTTCGTTTCCTGATCGAGGTTATCCATGTCCTACATTCCTGCTCCGCAATCGCTTCCCAGCACCGCCCGCCTGCTCAAGGCCACCGGGCTGGCCATCGCCGTGGCATCCGTCCTGCTGGTGACGGTCGTGCTTCCCGCCGAATACGGCATCGACCCGACCGGCATCGGCACCCGGCTGGGGTTGGACGTGCTGGGTGCCAAGGCCGAAACCAAAGCCGCGCAAGCACCGGCATTGGCCGCGCCCACTTCTGACAAGACAGCGGCAACGCTGCCGGCAACTGAAGCCGAACTGGAAGCCAAGGCCATTGCGGCCTTCGGCAAACGTTCGCTGGGGCAATCGCTGGACGTGCGTGCCATGTCGCCCAGCGCCAATGCCGTGCGCAGCGACACCCTCAGCCTGACGCTGGAGCCGGGCAAGGGTGCGGAGGTGAAGATGCACCTCAAGCAAGGTGAGGGCGTGGTCTTCCAGTGGAAGGCCTCGAACGCTGTCCTGCTCGACATGCACGGCGAACGTCCGAACGCGAAGGGCGAGTGGACGAGCTATTCCATCGAGCCGGCGCAAAACGAGGCTCGCGGCACTTTCGTGGCCCCGTTCGAGGGAAGCCACGGCTGGTACTGGAAGAACGAGAACGATGAACCGGTCACGGTCGAAGTGGCCGTGACCGGCTTCCAGCCCGATTTGCATCAACCCTGATTTCCACCCATTCCAAGCGTTCCACCCAACCCAACCACAGGAGTCTCCCGATGAAACTGCGTTCGTCTCTCATGATTGCTTTTGCCGCCACCGCACTGCTGACCGGCACCGCCTTCGCTCATGACCCGGCACTACACAGCAAGGAAGATGAAGCCAAGGCCAAGCCCGCCACCTGCCAACAACTCAACGACCCGGAACACTACGAAATCGACTTGAAGGATGATTCCACCCGGTCGCTGAAGGCGCGTTGCGATGCCCGCAAGAAGGCGCAAGAGCAGACGGCTGCCCCGGCGCAGAAGAAGCCGGCTACAACGCCGGCTCCGGCACCCCGTCAATCGTCCGACGGCAAGAGCTGATTTTTCAGATTGTGGCCGTGACTCACAAGGTCACGGCCATCGCCTGATTGAGTTGGCAACTCCGCTTTGGCCCTCGCTCGGCTGCTCGGAGCTGCCAATACTCAGCACTGGCCTGGGTGACGAATCATGGCTCTAGCATTAACCGAGAAGCAAGTGCTATGTCGGCTCGGAGGGAATGAATATTCTATGGAGTTGAGACACCTGAAGTATTTTCTCGCCGTAGCTGAGGAGCTTCGCTTCGCCCGTGCCGCAGAGAAGCTGCACATTGAGCAATCGCCCTTGTCCCGAGCCATCAAGGAACTGGAAGAAGAACTGGGTGTTGTGCTGTTTGCCCGCACCACCCGCAGCACCAGGCTAACCCGCGCTGGCAAGTTGTTCTTGGAGCACGTTCGTCGCGTACTCGCTGCTGTGGAACAGGCTCGCGAGAGCGTCAAGGCTGCGGCCAACGGCTTTCACGGGCAGTTGCGCGTGGCGTTGTCCGATGGCATCACGCCATCGCGTCTATCTGCCTTGCTCGTACTTTGTCGCCAGGAAGAACCTGAGGTAGAAATCCGATTCTTCGAGGTGCCCCTGTCACAGCAGATCAAAGGGCTTCATAGCGATCTGTACGACGTGGGATTCGCCCAGTCCAACGAGGTTGGTGATGGCATCGTCACCGTACCTGCCTGGAGCGATACGCTGATGGTCGCGGTTCCTGGCCGGCATCCGCTGCTGGCCCACAAACGCATCCCCTTGGATGAGCTGCTGCGCTACCCATTGGTCTTGTGCGATCCGCAAGTGTGCGAAGGCCACGCCAAGCATGTCGAACGAGTGCTTCGCCATACTGAGATGGAGCCTTTGATTGCAGAACGTGTTGCTTCTTGCGACCTGATGATGGCGCTGGTATCGGCTGGTTTCGCGCTCGGGCTGGCCGGCGCCGCACACATTGCCGCCAGCCGTGAGCCAGGTGTCGTGGCCCGTCCGCTGGCGCAGCGCGTGCCACCGTTGACGACGTACTTGCTTCATCTTGACGGTGATCTATCCGACGAACTGGCAAGATTCATTGAGCGCGTACAGACCATCGAATCTCTGGAACCCCCAAGGCCGATACGAGGTCGAAATCCCGATGCTTCGGAGGAATGATGCCATTAAGAAAATCATCCCGTTCTTGCTGATGGCTGCATTGGCTGCCTGCGGCCAGTCCGAGACGCCACAGAAGCCCGCTGATTCCACAGTCAACGTCCCGACGGTGGAAGAACTCGCGGCCAACCCCGAGCGGCTCAAGGAACTGCGGCAGCAGTGCAAGACCGACCGCGCCAAGCTGGGCGAAGTGCTGTGCAACCGCGTGGCGGAAGCTACGCGCAAACGGTTCTATGGCGACGGCCAAACGCCATATACACCACCGAAGGAATCGCCCAAGTTCTGATTGTTGGCAACTCGCTGCATCATCTTCATTTTTCTTCTCGACACGCCGCAATGCGCTACCGCTTGCGGCGTTTTTCTTTGGCCTGCCGCAGCACTAATTCTTTCTTTTTCCTCGACCTTTCTGCTCTAAACGGTCTTTGACCGGCACTGATCCGACACCGATCCTGACGCCTGCGGCACGTCCTTGTGCCGCTTCTTCCATGAGGAATCAGCGCAGGAGAAATCGGAGGCCAGGTCATGCAAGGGACGAACGTGCTGTTCGGTCAGATCGCCGTGGTATTCGGCATCGTGATCGCCGGAGTGTGGGGCGCCACACAATGGACAGCAGCAGCCCTTGGCTATCAGCTACGCCTTGGCTCGCCCTGGTTCGATTTTCTTGGCACGCCGATCTACTACCCGTGGAAGCTGTTTGAGTGGTGGTTCTCTTACGGCGCCTATACCCCGGAAATCTTCGACACGGGCGGAGCCATCGCCGGTGGCAGCGGCATGGTCGCCGTGGCCGTCGCCATTGCCATGTCGGTCTGGCGCTCGCGACAGGCACGCCTGGTCACGACCTACGGTTCGGCCCGTTGGGCGAATGCGCAGGACATTCGCAAGGCGGGCCTCACGCAGCCGGTCGGCGTGTTCCTCGGCCAGTACGATCGCCAGTACCTGCGCCATGAAGGGCCAGAGCATGTTCTGACCTTCGCGCCCACACGCTCGGGCAAGGGCGTCGGCCTGGTGGTTCCCACCTTGTTGAGCTGGCCGGCCTCGGCGGTCATCCACGACATCAAGGGGGAGAACTGGCAGATCACCGCCGGCTGGCGCAGCCGTTTCAGCCACTGCCTGCTGTTCAACCCGACCGATGCAAAGTCGGCGGCCTACAACCCGCTGCTGGAGGTACGGCGCGGCGCGCATGAAGTGCGCGACGTGCAGAACATCGCGGACATTCTAGTCGATCCCGAAGGCGCGCTGGAGAAGCGCAACCATTGGGAGAAGACCTCGCACGCGCTGCTGGTCGGGGCGATCCTGCATGTGCTCTATGCGGGCGAGGACAAGACGCTGCGCGGCGTCGCCAACTTCCTCAGCGACCCGGCCAGCCCCTTCGAGCTGACCTTGCACCGGATGATGACCACGCCCCACCTGGGCGATGGGCCGCATCCGGTGGTGGCATCCGCTGCGCGCGAAGTGCTCAACAAGTCGGACAACGAGCGTTCTGGCGTCTTGAGCACCGCCATGTCGTTCCTCGGCCTGTACCGCGATCCCACGGTGGCCGAAGTCACGTCGCGCTGCGACTGGCGCATTGCCGACCTCATATCCGCCGAGCATCCCGTATCGCTGTACCTGGTGGTGCCGCCTTCGGACATTTCGCGCACCAAGCCGCTCATCCGCCTGATCCTCAACCAGATCGGGCGGCGCTTGACCGAATCGCTCGACGGCTCTGACGGCATCGAACGCCGCCACAAGCTGCTGCTGATGCTCGATGAGTTTCCGGCCCTGGGCCGGCTCGACTTCTTCGAGACGGCGCTCGCATTCATGGCGGGCTACGGCATCCGCAGCTTCTTGATTGCGCAGTCGCTCAACCAGATCGACAAAGCCTA
>NZ_KV813429.1:136110-145389 GCF_001813645.1 Pseudomonas sp. HMSC063H08 | reverse complement strand
GACAACTGCCATGTGCGCGTGACGTTCGCCACGAACGACGAGCGCACCGCCAAACGCATCTCCGAGACGCTGGGCACGGCCACCGAGCTGCGCGCACAGCGCAACTACGCGGGCCACCGGCTCGCGCCGTGGCTGGGGCACCTCATGGTGTCGCGCCAGGAGACGGCCCGCCCGCTGCTGACACCGGGCGAAGTCATGCAGCTTCCGCCCGATGAGGCGGTGGTGATGGTGTCCAGCGTGGCGCCGATCAAGGCCCGGAAGCTGCGCTATTACGCCGACGCCAATTTCAAGCGGCGCGTGTTGCCGCCGCCCGCGCTGGCGGACTGCCAATACGCCGACGCGCCGCCGCTGCGCGCCGACGACTGGAGCGGGCTGGCAATCCCACCAACGCCCACCGCACCAGCCACGGCATCCGCCGATGGCCTCGGTTCCGCCGACGACGGCGGCCCACGCCGTCAGCCCGAACTCTCCGAAGCCGTCGCCTACGACCCCGAGCTGGCCGCGCCCGCGGCCGACCTCGGTTTGCTCGATGACGACGACGACCTGCCGCTTCCCCTTCCTCGCCAGCTTGATCCGGCCATGCAGCGCACGGCCCGGCTGGCTTCCCTCGACCCCAACGACGGAATTGAGCTATGAGCCACTACCGCCTGAACCTCTTTATCCAGCCCGAGCACGCCCAGCGGCTTGATGAACTGGCCGCCAAGAAAGGCGTATCCAAGTCGTCCATCGTCGCGGCGGCGCTCGCATCGTGGCTATCGCCCGATGCTGCTGACCAGCGCGAAGCGGCCATCGCCAAGCGGCTCGACCGGCTGTCGCGCCAGGCCGAGCGCATGGAGCGCGACCAGAACATCGCCATCGAGACGCTGGCGCTGTTCATCCGCTACTACCTGACCGTCAGCACGCCGGTTCCCGAGGCGCATCAAGAGGCAGCTCGCGCCCAGGGCAAGGCGCGCTTCGAGCAGTTCACCGAGCAGCTTGGCCGCCACCTGATGCGCGGACGCAGCTTGGTGCGCGACGTGGTGGAAGAACTGCATCCCGACCCGATGCGGATGGAGGACGCGGCGGCAGCCGCCCAGGCGCGGGAGCGTGCGTCATGAGCGCCGTTTCGCAGTTGCCACCCGAGCCACGCTCGTCCGCTGCGGCCTCGCTCGACCGGCGCATCCAGATGCTGCGCACGGCGATGGGGCCGCTGATCGCCACTGCGCTCGAAGACCCCGACGTGGTGGAAATCATGCTCAACCCGGATCGTACCCTTTGGGTGGATCGGCTTTCGAGTGGGCGCGCGCCGATGGGCGTGGAGATGCCCGAGGCCGATGGCGAGCGAATCATCCGCCTGGTCGCGGCCCACGTCGGCGCGGAGGTGCATCGCGGCCAGCCGCTGCTATCGGCCGAGCTGCCCGAGACGGGCGAACGCTTCGAGGGCATCTTGCCGCCCGCCGCGCCAGGGCCGGCCTTCGCGCTGCGCAAGCGCGCCATCGGCGTGATCCCGCTGGAGCGGTATGTCGTGGACGGAATGATGACCGCCGCCCAGGCGGGCTTTCTGGTGCGCGCCGTGCGCGAGCGTCAGAACGTCCTGATCGCCGGGGCCACCAGCAGCGGCAAGACCACGCTCGCCAATGCCTTGCTCGCCGAAATCGCCGCCACGGGCGACCGCGTGTTGGTGCTCGAAGACACGGTGGAGCTGCAATGCGCGGCCCGCGACCACGTTCCGCTGCGCACGCGCGCGGGCGTGGTGTCGATGACCGAGCTGGTGCGCTCGTCCATGCGGCTGCGGCCGGATCGCGTGGTGGTTGGCGAGGTGCGCGGCGCCGAGGCGCTGGATCTCATCAAGGTGTGGGGAACGGGCCACCCCGGCGGGATCGCCACGATCCATGCCGGCTCCGCGTTGGGCGCGCTGCTGCGCATGGAGCAACTGATTCTCGAAGTGGCGGTGAACCCGCCGCGTGCGCTGATCGCCGAGGCGGTCAACGTGGTGATCCACATCGCCGGACGCGGGCGCAAGCGCCGCATCGAGAGCATCGCCCGCGTCGTCGGCTCCGACGGCGTGGGCTACCAACTGGCGGACGCGCTGGAGACGCCGTTTCCCGAACTGCCGCTATTTCCCGAAGCCGCACCCGCTGCGGCGACTTCCCCGTCCCCTGACCAACCTGGAGAACTGCCATGACGCAGATGATCGTTCCTGCTTTCCGCTTTTCTGCAAATCCGGCTTTGCGCCTTCCCGCGCGGTCGCGGCTGCACCGCCTGGCCCGCCCTGCGGCACAAGGGCTGCTGCTGGCCGCGCTGCTGCTGTTCCTGGCCGGAACCGCGCAGGCCGCCGGTTCCTCGATGCCATGGGAAGGCCCGCTGCAATCCATCCTCGAATCCATCCAGGGGCCGGTGGCGCGCATTGTGGCCGTCATCATCATCATCGCCACGGGCTTGGCGCTGGCCTTCGGCGACACGTCGGGGGGCTTTCGCAAGCTGATCCAGATCGTGTTCGGCTTGAGCATCGCTTTCGCCGCGTCCTCGTTCTTCCTGTCGTTCTTTTCGTTCTCTGGCGGGGCTGTCGTATGAGCGGCCCGGATACCTTCGCGGCAGGGTTCGAGGTGCCTTTGCATCGCTCGCTCACCGAGCCGATCTTGCTGGGCGGCGCACCGCGCACCGTGGCGATTGCCAACGGCACGCTGGCCGCCGCTGTCGGGCTGGGGCTGCAACTGTGGATTCCGGGCGTGGTGCTCTGGATCGTCGGCCATTCGCTGGCGGTGTGGGGTGCGCGCGTCGATCCGCAGTTCATGGCCGTGTTCGCCCGGCACATCAAACACCGCCCGCTGCTGGACGTGTGAGGGGATGCCGCCATGCTGAACCTTGCCGAATACCGCCAGCGGCCCGCGCTGCTCGCCGACTGGCTGCCTTGGGCCGGACTGGTCGCGCCAGGCGTCGTCTTGAACAAGGACGGCAGTTTCCAGCGCACGGCCCGGTTTCGCGGGCCTGACCTCGACAGCGCCACGCAAGGCGAGCTGATCGCCACGTCGGCACGCTTGAACAACGCGCTGCGCCGGCTGGGTTCGGGCTGGGCGCTGTTCATCGAGGCCGAGCGCCGCGCCGCTGCCGACTACCCGCACTCCGAGTTTCCCGAGCCGCTGTCTTGGCTGGTGGACGAAGAACGCCGGGCCACCTTCGAGGAATCGGGCAACCACTTCGAGAGCGGCTACCACCTGACGCTGGTGTACCTGCCGCCCGAGGAATCGCGCGCCCGTGCCGCCAAGATGCTCTACGAGAACACGCCGACGAATGGCGTGGACTGGCGCGAGCGGCTGCAAGCCTTCGTCGCGGAAACGGATCGGGTCTTTGACCTGCTCGAAGGCGTGATGCCGGAAATCGCCTGGCTCGATGACGCGCAGACCCTGACCTACCTGCACGCGACCATCTCGACGCGGCGCTACCGCGTGGGCGTACCCGAAGTGCCGTTCCACATCGACGCGCTGCTGACCGATTCGCCGCTGGTCGGTGGCCTCGCGCCCATGCTGGGCGACCGGCACCTGCGCGTGGTGTCGGTGCGTGGCTTTCCGACCTCGACCTGGCCGGGGATTCTGGACGACCTCAACCGCCTGGGATTTGGGTATCGCTGGAGTACGCGCTTTCTGTGCCTCGACAAATCCGAGGCGGAACGGGAATTGGGGCGCTTGCGCCGCCAGTGGTTCGCCAAGCGCAAGAACGTCATCGCGCTGTTGCGCGAAACGATCTTCCAGCAGGAAAGCCCGCTGGTCGATACCGATGCGAACAACAAGGCGGCGGACGCGGATGCGGCCTTGCAGGAGCTGGGCAGCGATCAAGTCGCCTTCGGCTACCTGACGGCGACCGTCACCGTCATGGACGCGGACGCCAGCGCAGCGGACGAGAAGCTGCGCATGGTGGAGCGCGTCATTCAGGGGCGCGGGTTCGTCACCATCCCCGAAACGCTCAACGCCGTGGATGCGTGGCTGTCCTCGCTTCCGGGCAACGCCTACGCCAATGTGCGCCAGCCCATCGTCTCGACGCTGAACCTGGCGCACATGATGCCGGTGTCGGCGGTATGGGCCGGGCCGGAGAAGAACGACCACCTGGGCGGCCCGCCGCTGATCGTCACGCGCACCGATGGCGCGACGCCGTTCCGGCTGGTGACGCACATCGGCGACGTGGGCCACACGCTGGTCGCCGGCCCGACCGGCATGGGCAAGTCGGTCTTGCTCGCCACGCTGGCGATGCAGTTTCGCCGCTATCGCGGCTCGCGCATCTTCGCGTTCGACATGGGCTGCTCGATGCGCGCCACGATCCTCGGGCTGGGCGGCGAGCACTACGACCTGGGCACGGATGGCGAAATCGCTTTCCAGCCGCTTGCCCGTATCGACCGTGAAGGCTACCGCACCTGGGCGGCCGAATGGATCGAAGGCCGCTTGCTGCATGAAGGCGTGACGGTCGGCCCCGATGAGAAGGCCGCCATCTGGTCGGCGCTGGGGAGCCTGGCCGGTGCGCCGGTGGAGCAGCGCACGATGACCGGGCTTTCCGTGCTGTTGCAGAGCAATGTGCTGCGCCAGGCGCTCGCGCCCTATGTGCTGGGCGGCGCGCACGGCAAGCTGCTGGACGCCGATCACGACCGGCTGGGCATGGCCGACGTGCAGTGCTTCGAGATGGAGGAGCTGATGCACAGCAAGGCCGCCGTCATGGCCGTGCTGCATTACCTCTTTGCGCGTTTCGATGAACGCTTTGACGGTGCGCCCACGCTGCTGATCCTCGATGAAGCGTGGCTGTTCCTCGATGACGCGGTGTTCGCGGCGCGCATCCGCCAGTGGCTCAAGACGCTGCGCAAGAAGAACGTCAGCGTCATCTTCGCCACGCAGTCGCTTGCGGACATCAAGGATTCGAGCATCGCGCCCGCGATCATCGAAAGCTGCGCAAGCCGCATCTTCCTGCCGAACCCGCAGGCGACCGAGCCGCAGATTCGCACGATCTACGAGGGCTTCGGCCTCAACAGGCGGCAGATCGAGATCGTCGCCACCGCGCAGCCCAAGCGCGACTACTACTACCAATCCCGCCTCGGCAACCGCCTGTTCGACCTCGACCTGGGACTGGCGACGCTGGCCTTCGCGGGCGCTTCCACGCCGCAAGACCAGCGCGACATGGATCGCGTGCTGCTGGACGCCGGCACGCCCGGCTTCGCGGGCGCATGGCTGCGCCATCGCGGCCTCGATTGGGCGGCTGACCTGCTGCCCTCGTTCCCCGGCCTCGCGCCGGTTTCCTTCGCTGACCAACCACTGGAGAACCTGCCATGAAGAAGCGCCTTGTCGCCGCTGCCATCGCGGCCATGCTTTGCACCGCCACCGCCCATGCGCAATGGGTCGTGATCGACCCCACGAACCTCGTGCAGAACACGCTGACCGCGATCCGCACGCTGGAACAGATCAACAACCAAATCCAGCAGCTTCAGAACGAAGCGCAGATGCTGATGAATCAGGCGCGCAACCTCGCCAGCCTGCCGTCCAGCGTCGTCGGCCAGTTGCGCGCCAACCTGGCGACCACCGAGCGGCTGATCGCCCAAGCGCGCGGCTTGGCCTACGACGTGACGAATCTGGATCGGGAGTTCGCGCGCCTGTACCCGGAGCAGTACGCCGCCACCGTCAGCGGCGACCAGATGTACCGCGACGCCCAAGAGCGGTGGAAGAACACGCTCAACGGCTTGCAGACCACCATGCAGATGCAGGCGCAGGTGTCGCAGAACCTGGGCGAAGACGAAAGCGTGCTGGCCGATCTGGTCGGCAAGAGCCAGTCAGCGCAAGGCGCGCTGCAAGCGATGCAGGCCATGAACCAGTTGCTCGCCTTGCAGGCCAAGCAGTCGATCCAGTCGCAGCGGCTCCAGATCACGCAAGACCGGGCCGCCTCGCTGGAACTGGCGCGGCAGGCGGCGGCCACCGAGCGCGCCCGCGAAGTGCGGCGGCGCTTCCTCGGGGAAGGCACGCCGTACACGCCGCAGTCCGTCAACTTCTACCGCGACTGACGGGGGCCGACATGCGATGCGTCCTCGTCCTTGGTGCCGTGCTGCTGGCCGCCTGCGGCGAGCAGCCGGCCGACAACCTCGCCGATGCCCTGGCCGCCGATCCCGTGCGGCTCAAGGCATTGCGCGCGCAATGCGCGGCCGACCGGCAGGCCACGGGCGAGGACGCTTGCCGCGCCGCCGCCGAAGCCTTCCGGCGGCGCTTCTTTTCCGGCGAGGCCGGGCCGGATGAATACCAGACGCTGGCCGACCTGCCGCCGATCTCGCCCAGCTTCGAGGAACCGGCCGATGGCACCGCGCCGGCCTTGCCCGCCGCCCCGGAGGGCACGCCATGAATGACGTGACGATCATCGACCAGTTCCTCAACACCTTCGCCACCTACATCGACTCGGGTTTCGGGCTGCTGCGCGGCGAAGTGGCGTTCCTCACGGCCACGCTGATCGTCATCGACATGACGATCGCCGGGTTGTATTGGGCCATGAGCCATGCCACCGGCCAGGGCGAGGACGTGATCGCCAAGCTGCTGCGCAAGGTGCTGTACGTCGGTGCCTTCGCCTACATCATCAACAACTTCAACTGGCTGGCCAGCATCGTGTTCCGCTCGTTCGCGGGACTGGGTATCACCGCCACCGGCTCGACTATCACGATGGAAGACTTCTTGCAGCCGGGCCGGCTGGCGAAGGCCGGCCTTGATGCGGGCGGGCCGATCTTCCTGCAACTCGATGACCTGATGGGATTTCCCGAGGTGTTCTTGAACCTCGATGCCATCTTGGTGCTGTTCCTCGCATGGCTAGTCGTGGTGCTGTGCTTCTTCGTGCTGGCGATCCAGCTTTTCATCACGCTGATCGAGTTCAAGTTGACGACGCTGGCTGGCTTCGTGCTGGTGCCGTTCGCGCTGTGGAACAAGACCTCGTTCCTGGCCGAAAAGGTGCTGGGCAACGTGGTATCCGCTGGCGTCAAGGTGCTGGTTCTGGCTGTGATCGTCGGTATCGGCTCGGGCCTTTTCGCGCAGTTCCAAGTCCATCCTGACGAGCCTTCTATCGACCACGCGCTGGTCATCATGCTGGCCTCGCTCACCTTGCTGGCGCTCGGGATCTTCGGCCCCGGCATCGCCACGGGCCTCGTGTCCGGTGCGCCCCAGCTCGGCGCGGGCGCGATGGCCGGTGCCGCTATCGGCGCAGCCGGAACGGCAGTGGCTGTCGGTGCTGCCGCGACGGGCGTGGGCGGTGCGGTGGCCGCTGGTGCCCGCATGGCCCCGGCCGCCGCCAAGCTGGCCGGCAGCGGCGCGCGTGCCGCCACGTCGGCGGCTGGCAGCGCGAAGTCGGCGTTCCAGGCCGGTTCCGCAGCAGCAGGCGGCGGTGCCAAAGGCGCGATGGCGGGCTTGGGCAACGTCGCCAAGACCGGCGCGCAGTCCGCCGGACGCGCTGCCGCATCCCGCGCTTCCGCTGCTGGGCAGCGCATGGCCGCGCCGTTCCGCGCTGGCTGGAAAGGCGACGCTGGCGCGTCAGCCGGCCAAGCCGCCACCAGCGAAGCCCCCGCAGGCGCTGCCGCTGCACAGACGCCCGAGCAACCCGCCTGGGCCAAGCGGCTGCAACGCCGCCAGCAACTCACTCATGCCGCGACCACCACCGCCCACACGCTGCGCGGTGGCGATGGCGGCGGCTCCGGCCAAGGGCCGAGCCTGCGCGATTCCGACTCATAAGGAGAACTGACCATGCGATTCAAGAAACCGCAGGTGCGCTACGCCGACACGCCGCAGCCTGCCACGCCGTACCAAGCTGCCGGCCAGGTGTGGGACGACCGTATCGGCTCGCCGCGCGTGCAGGCGAAGAACTGGCGCTTGATGGCGTTCGGGTGCCTGACGCTCGCGCTGCTGATGGCCGGCGGCCTGGTGTGGCGCTCGGCGCAGTCCATCGTGACGCCCTATGTGGTGGAGGTGGACAACGCGGGCCAGGTGCGCGCTGTGGGCGAAGCCGCCACGCCGTACCGCCCCAGCGATGCACAGACGGCGCACCACATTGCGCGCTTCGTGACGCTGGTGCGCTCGCTGTCCATCGACCCCATCGTCGTCCGCCAAAACTGGCTGGACGCCTACGACTACACGACCGACAAGGGCGCGGCCGTGCTCAACGACTACGCGCGGGTCAACGACCCGTTCGCACGCATCGGCAAGGAGTCGGTGACGGTGCAGATCACCAGCGTCGTGCGCGCCAGCGACACGTCTTTCAACGTGCGCTGGACGGAACGGCGCTACGTCAACGGCGCCGCGGCGGGCCTGGAGCGGTGGACGGCGGTGGTGTCCATCGTGCTCCAGCCACCGCGCACCGAAGAACGCCTGCGCAAGAACCCGCTGGGCATCTACGTCAACGGCCTGTCGTGGAGCCGTGAACTGGATTCTTCCGAAGGAGCAAAGCCATGAATGATGTTTTCCGCAAATCCGCCTTGCCGCTGATCCTGCTGGCCCTCGCGGGCTGCGCCACGCAGGGCAAGCCGCCGCCGACCATCTCGCTCGATGAGCCGGTGCAGGCGCAGCCGCTGCCGGAGCCGCCCGCGCCGGTGGAGGTGGTCAAGGTGCCCGAGCCGCTGGCGCTGCCGGCGCAGTTGAAGCCATTGCCCGAAGCCGAGGCTGCCAAGCCCGTCCCTGAACCTGCCGACGAAACCGTGCGCGTCTCGCGTGCCAACGCCGAGGCCCGCATCGCGCCCACGCGCGAGGGCTACGTCAATGCGATTCAGGTGTGGCCCTACACCGATGGCGCGCTGTATCAGGTCTATGCGGCCGTGGGCCGCGTGACCGTGATCACGCTCCAGCCGGGCGAGGAACTGGTGACGGTCGCCGCTGGCGACACTGTGCGCTGGATCGTGGGCGACACATCCAGCGGCAGCGGTGATGCGCTGCGCGTGAACGTGATGGTGAAGCCCATCCGCTCGGGCCTCAAGACGAATCTGGTCATCACCACCAGCCGGCGCACCTACCTGCTGGAGCTGACCTCGACAGAGAAGACGTGGATGGCGTCAGTGTCGTGGGAGTACCCGAAGGACAAGATGCTGGCCTTGCAGCGCCAGGCGCAGGCGGCCAGCGCCGCCGCGCCAGTCGATACCGGCTTGTCGCTGGAGAAGATCCGCTTCCGCTACGCGATCAGCGGCAGCAATCCACCGTGGAAGCCGTTGCGCGCCTTCGATGACGGCGAGAAGGTCTATATCCAGTTCCCGCCGGGCATCGCGCAAGGCGAGCTGCCGCCGCTGTTCGTCATCGGCGCGCAGGGCGACGGGCA
>NZ_KV813429.1:37590-136010 GCF_001813645.1 Pseudomonas sp. HMSC063H08 | reverse complement strand
GGCGACGGGCAACTGGTGAACTACCGCTTCCGTGCGCCGTACTACATCGTGGATCGCCTCTTTGGGGCGGCGGAGCTGCGCTTGGGCGGCGACAAGGGCGACGTGGTGCGGATCGAGCGCACGGACGGCGCGCGGAGGAACTGACCATGAGCCAGGACGACACCCCCGACCGTGCCGCGCCGCAGGTGGGCAAGGTCGCGCCCGAGGCGGTGGCGCTGCGCGCGCAGCCGCGCCCGGTCACGCGCCTTAACCGGCGCACGCTGGCGATGTTCATGGGCGGCCTGTCGGTCGCCGTGCTGGGTGCGACCATCTGGTCATTGCAGCCGCACCGGCGCGGCGCGGGCGAGCAGACCGAGCTTTACAACGTCGATCGCGTGTCCAAGTCCGAAGGGCTGGACGGCCTGCCGGCCGACTACTCGAAGCTGCCGCAGAAGGTGCCCGAGCTGGGGCCGCCGCTGCCGGGCGACCTTGGCCCCGCCATCGTGGCCTCGCAGCAGCCGGTCACGCCGACCTATGTGCCGCCCGGCCACGACCCCGAGGACGCCTTGCGCAAGGAGGCTGACGCCGCTGCGGCCTCATCGGTGTTCTTCCGCTCGGGCCAGCAGGGCAATGCCGCAGCGCCAGCCACGGCCCAAGCCGCTGCGGCTGCGACTGGCAACGCCTTGGCAGGCTTCGACCCGCTGGCGGCTGGGCCTGCCTCGATGGCGGCCCAGCCTGCCGACCCGACTGCCACGCAGAACCGGCAAGACCAGAAGGAGGCATTCCTGAAAGGCGGTTCTACGGAAACCCGCAATTCCGGCAACCTGCAAATGCCGGCCTCGCCGTATCAAGTCATGGCCGGGACAGTGATCGCGGCTGCGTTGGTGACGGGCATCAAGTCCGACTTGCCGGGCGACGTGATCGGCACGGTGACAGAGCCGGTCTATGACTCGGCCACGGGCAAGTTCCTGCTGATCCCGCAGGGATCGCGCATCCTCGGCAAATACAACAGCCAGGTCAGTTACGGGCAGAGTCGCGTGCAGGTGGTGTGGAACCGGATCATCCTGCCAGACACGTCTTCGCTGACCATCGACAACCTGGTGGGTACCGACCCGGCCGGCTACTCCGGCCTCGAAGATGGCGTGGACTACCACTGGGGCCGCATCGTCGCCGGTGCGGCACTGACGACGCTGCTGGGCGTAGGTGCCGAGTTGGCCGCGCCCGAGAACCGCCAAGACGGCAACCGCATCGTGATCGCGGGGCGCGACAGCGCCCAAGACAGCATCAATCAGGTTGGACAGGAGATGACCCGGCGCAACATGAACATCCAGCCGACGTTGACCGAACGGCCGGGCCTGCCGGTGCGGATCATCGTCAACCGCGACTTGGTGCTGCGACCGTACCAGCCGATGTTCTTCAACCGGGGAGCGATGCGATGAGCACGGGTAAAAAGCTGCGGCTCGGGCCGCTACCGAAACTGGAATCCACGAAGATGACCTTCGCGTGCCCGGCCAGCCTACGGGCCGACCTCGACCGCTACGCGGCGCTGCACGCGCAGACCTACGGCGAGGCGGTCGATGCTGCGACGCTCATCCCGCACATGCTGGAGGCGTTCATGGCGGGGGATCGGGGATTCAAGCGCACGCACGCCATGAACGGAAAAGCCGCCCCCGCGTGAGCTGGAGCGGCTTTGGATTGGTGCCCGAGGCCGGAATCGAACCGGCACGCCTTTCGGCGAGGGATTTTCTTCCCACTTCGACTTTCGCCGCCGCCCTACTCAACGCAGGGCGTTCGTGGTCTGGAGCACGCCTTCACCATAGCCTTGCGGCCGTAGGTGCCCGCCGTCTGCTCTCTACACCTTCCCAAGCGATTGCTCGGGCTTGGCTCGGCGTTGGCTCGGTTGCCGAAGCATCCAGGGCTTTCGCCGAATTTGACGGGCTTCACTTCGGACGTTTCCCCCCGAAGGCTCAAATTATTCAAGTCCCTTGTGTCTACCGATTTCACCACTCGGGCGGAGTGCTCACCGCACTGAAAACACCTACTTCCATCTGTTGGCCCCTAGTTGGCCCTTGGCCGTCAAGCCAAGCTGTGCGACCGCAACTAGGATGCCCGCAAACCGTTGTCACTATTCACCTTTTGGCCCGGTAGCTCAAGTAGAAAAGACTTGACAAAAGGGATTTTAAGTCCCTTGCGTCTACCGATTTCGCCATCCGGGCAGGATCTCGCTTCAAGTGAGCCGGCAATGGGAACCAAACCGGCATCCCAACCTGAGACCCACCCCAAACGGTAGATAAATCATTGTCTTACGTTACCTTAAGCGGCGCAACAGTTAATTTCCGTGGGCTCCCCCCAGGTTGCCAGGCGATTCCAGGGGAAGCACGATCCGGAAAGCGCTGCCGACTCCCGGCTGGCTGCGTACCTCGATGGTGCCGCCGTGTTTCTGGACGATGCCGTAGGAGAGCGACAACCCCAGGCCGGTCCCCTTGCCTACCGGCTTGGTGGTGAAGAACGGATCGAAGATGCGCGGCAGGATCTCGGGGGAGATGCCCTGCCCCGAGTCTTCCACCTCGATCCAGGCATGCTCCACGGTATGCCCCGTGCGAATCACGATGCGACCCCGCTCCGGCCCCATCGCCTGGGCCGCGTTCATCACCAGGTTCATCACCACCTGGTTGATCTGCGACGGCAGGCACTTCACCTCGGGCAGATCGCCGTATTCGCGGACCACGTCGGCCCGGTACTTCAGTTCGCTGGCGACGATATTGAGGGTCGACTCGATCCCCTGGTGCAGATCGGTCCACTGCCAGTCGTCCTCGGCGTCGACGCGGGAGAAGTTCTTCAGGTCCTGGACAATCTTGCGCACCCGCCCTATTCCCTCCCTGGATTCGCGCAGCAACACAGCGACATCCTCCTTGACGAAGGCCAGTTCGACCCGCTCGCCGAGCTGCTCCAGGCGTCTTGCCAGCGCCTCGTCGCGGATCGCGGGGCGAGCCTCTTCATAGGCTTCAAGTACCTCCAGCAAACGCCTGACGTGCTCCTCCAGGGTGGTGTAGTTGGAGGAAACGTAGCTGATGGGGTTATTGATCTCATGGGCGACGCCGGCGGCCAGGTGCCCGATCGAGGCAAGCTTCTCCGTCTGCACCAGTTGGCTTTCCAGCTCCTTGCGCTCGCCGATCTCTTTCTCCAGCGCCTCCTTGGCCTGGCCGACTTCCTGGGTGATCTCCTGGATGGCAGCCTCCATCCGGCTCATCTGCAATTGGAGGTGAGCCGTCACGTTCCACTTGGCGCTGAGATTGCCGGCCATCTGGCGGACCTCCTGTCCCTGCAAAGGCAGGCCGAGAAGCAGCAGGCGCTCTTCCGCGGCCCATGGCGCCAATAGCGGAAAATCGGCGGGAGGCGCATGCACCACGACCTGCAAGCGGGAGTCGAGACGCCAGAACCGCTCGAGAACGGGAATATCCGCGCCTACCGACGACATCCCGAGAAACACCACGGCATACGGCGCATCGGCCTGGAGGGCCGAGCGTATCCGCCCCAAGGCCTCCTCGGCGCTTCCCGCCGTATCCACCTGGTAGCCCCGCTCAGGCGCCACGGGAGGCGATTCGGCCTCTCGGGTTCCCTGCAACAACCCGCATACACGGTCTCGATCCGCCTGCCGCTCATCGATCACCAGCAAGCGCCGGTTCCTGATGGGTAACGCCTCCATGATCCGCACCTCCGCTCGCCCTGTCGCCGCGTGCATGCCCCTCGTCCAGGCCAGACTCGGACTATGCTTGCCTGAAGCACTCAGGCAAAACTCACCCGGTGGACAGACACTCATGAACGATAGCGCACCTCCTTCCAACGAGACGGAGATCCGCTTCAGCGTACTGCTGGTCGACGACGAGCCGCTGATCCTCAGCAGCCTGCGCCGGCTGCTACGCAACCAGCCCTACGACCTGTTGCTGGCGGAAAGCGGCGAACAGGCCCTGCAACTGCTGGAAAGCCGGCCCGTGGACCTGGTGGTGTCCGACGCCCGCATGCCGAACATGGACGGTGCCGCCCTGCTCGCGGAAATCCATCGCCGCTTCCCGGAAACCATTCGCATCCTGCTCACCGGCCATGCCGACCTGCCGACCATCGCCAAGGCCATCAACGAAGGGCGCATCCACCATTACCTGAGCAAGCCGTGGAACGACGACGAGTTGCTGCTGACCCTGCGCCAGTCGCTCGAATACCTGTATTCCGAGCGCGAGCGGCGGCGCCTGGAGCGACTTACCCAGGAGCAGAACGACCGCCTCCAGCAACTCAACGCCACGCTGGAAAAGCGCGTTCAGGCGCGCACCGCCGAACTGCAGCAGACCGCCGACATGCTCGACCTCGCCTATGAGGAGCTAAAGCGTAGCTACGTGGTCGGCACCGAGGTCTTCTCGCTGCTGGTCAACCAGCGCCTGCCCAAGGACAAGCAGACCAACCAGCAGATCATCGAACTGGTCCGCGCCTGCTGTGCCAGCGGTCTCGTCGACGAATCGGATGGTCGCGACCTGGCGATGGCCGCGGCGCTCTACAACATCGGCAAGCTGAGCTGGAACGACACCCTGCTCCGCTCGCCCTCGGACCTGCTCTATCACCACGACCGCGATCGTTTCCGCGGCTACCCGGAACTCAGCGAGTCGCTGCTGATGTCGCTGGAGCCGATGCAGGACGCCGCCCGCCTGATTCGCCATCACCAGGAGCACTGGGACGGCAGCGGCTATCCGGACCACCTCAAAGGCGAGTCCATCCCCCTGGGCTCGCGCCTCTTGAAGCTGGCGGTGGATTTCGTCGAGTTGCAGCGTGGGCTGATCCTCGAACGGCGCATGAATCGCGACGAAGCGCTGATCTACATCCGCAAGTACGCCGGCCGGCTGTACGACCCCGAGCTGATCGAACCGTTCATCCAGGTCTGCGCGACGACCCTTGCCGACGTCACCCTGGCCGATCCGCAAGTCCGTGCCCATGGCACCCGCGACCTGGTTCCGGGCATGGTGCTGGCGCGCAACCTCACCGCCAACAACGGCATGCTGCTGCTCAACGCGGGCAAGGTCCTGAACCTGGCGCTGATCGAGAAGCTGATCGCCTTCGAAGCGATCGAAGGCGCACGCTACACGCTGTTCGTGCGCCTCCCGGAGTCGACGACCTAGGCGGCCCCCGTCAGATCTTGAAGCGCTCCACCGACGAGCGCATGGTCGCCGCAACCTCGTTCAGGCGCCTGGCGGTGGCGGCCATCTCGTGCATCGCCTGGGTGTTCTGCTGCGAACGCTGGGCGATGAGCTCCACGCGCTGGGCGATTTCATCGCTGGCGCGCGACTGTTCGCGGATGGTCTGGGAAATTTCGTCGACCACCGACGCGGCATGACGGGTTCCATCGAGGATCTCGTTGATCGATACCCCAGCCTGACGAGCGAACGACACCCCCTCGTTGACCCGGCTCACGCCGGCCTCCATGCTGTTGATCGCCTGCCCCGTGCTGGCGCGGATGCGCTCGATCATCGCGGTGATTTCCTGGGTCGACTGGGTGGTCCGCGCCGCCAGCCCGCGCACCTCGTCGGCGACCACGGCGAAACCGCGCCCGGCCTCTCCGGCCCGCGCCGCCTCGATGGCGGCGTTCAATGCCAGCAGGTTGGTCTGCTCGGCGATCCCCTTGATCACCTGGATGATCGAATGGATCTCGTCCGACGACTGACCGAGAGCGGTGATGCTGGTGGAGGACTGGTTGACCACGTCGGCGATGCGGCTCATCCCTTCCACCACGTTGAGGATCACCTGCCCGCCACTGCTGGCCAGCTCCTCGGACTTGGCCGAGATCACCCTGGCGTTGTCGGCGTGGTCGGAAATCTGCGAGATATTGGTGATCATCTCTTCCATGCTCGCAGCCATGCTGGTGGCGCTGTCGGCCTGTTGGCTGGCGCCGTGGACGATCGACTGCGAGGTCTGGCCGATGGACTGGGAGGTGTCGTGGAGTTCTTCGCTTTCCTGGCGGATGATGGTGATCATCTGCCGCAGGTTCTCCTGCATCTCGCCCAACGCCCGCTGCAACTGGCCGGCCTCGTCATTGCTGTCGACGCCGATCGGCTCCTGCAGGTTGCCCTGGGCGATCACCCGGGCCGATGAGACCAGTTTGCGCAGCGGCTGCAGGACGGCGCGCAGCAACTGGCGACAGAGCTGTCCGAGGACCAGGCAGGCGACCAGGATGCCGCCCGCGAGCATCCAGGCGGAATAGCGCATGCTGTCTTCGCGCGCCCGGTTGGTCTGCTCGACGTGTTTCTCGATCAGGCTGCTGAGCGCTTCGTTGCGCCCTTCCAGATCCTTGAAGGCCTGGACGAACTGCGGCAGCTCGGCCCGCGCCGCCACGGGATCGAGCAACGCCTTGCCGACGATGCTCTCGGCGGCGCCGATGTAGGCTTCCAGGTCGGGCCGCAACTCGACCAGCGCCTGGTGGATGGCGTCGTTGAGAGGCAGCCCCTGGTTCTGCTCGACTACCTTGCGAAACCACTGACTGTGCTCCTGCAGGTCCTCGCGGACCTGCTCGGCCGCCGCGCCGTCGCCGGGCTGGACCACGAACGCCGCCAGGACGTCGGCGCGCAAGGCGTCGTGCATCATGTCGCCTTCCATGTGGTTGCGCAGCGCATTGACGCTCAGCTCGTTCTCCGTCAGCGCCTTGCCCAACCGCAATTGCCCCCAGAAGCCGACCCCGCCGAGCAGCACCACAGCCACGATGCCGATGGCGCCCGAAGCGAGGATCCTCTGCCGAATGTTCATCCCTGGGCTCCTTTCCATGCGAGATATCGCTAAGGATAGCCAACCCCCGGCAAGGCGGAATTACCCGAACGAAGAGCTATCCGGGCACGGAGCGGGAGGCATCGGCGATGCTCAGGAGGCCGCCGGCCGCTCGCTCTGTTCGGCCGTCAACTGGAACTCTTCGCCCGCATAGTAGGCCCGTACCTTGGGATCCATGACCGCCCGCCACAGCGGCGGGATCAGCGCCAGCACCACCATCCCGGCGTAACCGCTGGGCATCTGCGGGCTATCGTCATAATGGCGGAGGGCCTGGTAGGGGCGTTTGGCGAAGGCATGATGGTCGGAATGCCGTTGCAGATGGAACAGGACCAGGTTGGTGAAGACGAAGTTGCTGTTCCAGGAGTGGGTATGGTTGGTCCGCTCGTAGCGCCCGTCCTCGCCCTTCCGCCGATGCAGGCCGTAGTGCTCGACGTAGTTGATGATTTCCAGCAGGGTCACCGCGACGAACGCCTGGCCAAGGAAGAAAACCATCCCCAGCCAGCCGAACGCCCAACCGAAACCGACCAGCAACGCCAGGCTCAGCAGGTACCACCAGATCAGTTCGTTCTGCCAGCCGAACACCGGCAGGCCCTTCTTGCGCAGCCGCACCGCTTCGAGGCGCCAGGCGTTGAGGAAGTTGTACTTGTAGGCATGCGGCAGGAACTGGTAGACCGACTGGCCGAAACGCGCCGACGAAGCGTCCTCCGGGGTGGACACATGCACATGGTGGCCGCGCACATGCTCGACCTTGAACCCCGCGTAGCACACGGCGGCCAGCAGGATGCCACCGGCAGCCTGCTCCAACGCCGAGTCCTTGTGGATCAGCTCATGGGCGACGACGATCCCCACCGCTCCCATCACCGTGCCCATCGAGAGGATCCACCCCAACCGGCCGAGCCAGCCCCATTCCTGGAAAGCGACGAACACGCCAGCGGCCCAGACCAGCGTGCCGATGAGCACCGGCACCGTGGCCAGGGTCAGCAATACGTAGTAGCCCTGGCCGAGCAACTGCGGCGTCTGGGTTTCCTCGTCGGGGTTGGCCGGGTCACGACCGAACAGCATGTCCAGCAATGGCCCGATGCCGAATACCGCAATCACCAGGGAAAATGCCCAGAAGGCCGGATGCGCGCTGTCCTGGGCCATCCAGTAGTTGAACGGCATGGACAACGCCAGCAGCAGCCAGAGCCAATAGGCATACTTCTTGATGGCCAGCATGGTGGTGGGAGAGAAATTTTCAAACATCGTGCGCTCCAGTTTTTGTCCGACAATCCTACAATCGAACCATCACCGAGCCGGGCCGCCGGGTCACCATCACTAAAGGTTGGCCGCCTCCCTGGCCTCCACCCTGCTTGACCTGAATCAACGGCCAGGTCCTCGCGGGTTTATGCCCATCGACTTTCTCGATATTCCGATTTCATCCGTACTCGCCATCCCTCGCTGTCGGCCTCGCTGGACTGCTGATACCCGGCTTTCCTGGGGAAACAGGACATCCATCACATCAGTCGATAGGAATCACCGGTTATTTCCCATTGATCTCATCGAGGCCGTCGCTAATATCGAATCCAACTTCCAAACAAGGAGCCTCACGATGTCTGACGCATTCCTCTCCTCCATCAAGAACCGCCGCACCATCTACGCCCTGGACAAGCAACTGCCTATCTCCCAGGAGAAAGTCGTCGAACTGGTCAAGGAGGCCGTCTCGCACAGCCCTTCCGCATTCAACTCGCAGACCTCGCGGGTGGTCGTGCTGTTCGGCGCCGAGCACGAGCAGTTCTGGAACATCGCCAAGGACGAGTTGAAGAAGATCGTTCCCGCCGACGCCTTCGCCGCCACCGAAACCAAGCTCAACTCCTTCGCTGCCGGTGCCGGCACCGTACTGTTCTTCGAAGACCAGACGGTAGTGCGCCAGCTTCAGGAGCAGTTCGCCCTCTACGCCGATAACTTCCCGGTGTGGTCGGAGCAGGCCAGCGGCATGGCCCAGTTCGCGGTCTGGACCGTCCTCGCCGAGCACAAGGTCGGCGCCAGCCTGCAGCACTACAACCCGCTGGTAGATGCCCAGACCCACAAGACCTGGAACCTGCCGGAAAGCTGGAAGCTGCGCGCACAGATGCCTTTCGGCGCCATCGCCGCCCCGGCGGGCGAGAAAGCCTTCATCGCCGAAAGCGAACGCTTCAAGGTCTTCGGCAACTGATCAGCCGAGATCGCTGTAGAAAAGCCTCGCCCCCGTCGCGGGGCTTTTTCTTTTCCCCGCCGCCTCAGCCGCGCCGCACTGCCGGCCCCGGCAGGCGCACGCTCCAACCCTGCTGCATGCCCGCCGCGGCAAGCAGGATGGCGGCCACGCCAAGCCACTGCGCCAGGCTCAGGCGATGTTCGAAGACCAGCCAGTCCACCAGGATCGCCGCGACCGGATAGATGAAGGACAACGCACCGGTCAGCGCCGTCGGCAATTTCTGAATGGCGCCGTAGAGCAGCACGTACATCAGCCCGGTATGGACGATTCCCAGGGTCGCCAGGCTGGCCCAGGGAGCAACGCCCCGGGGCAGTTCGGCAAGGTTCACCAGCGGTGCGAGCATCAGCACGCCGGTGCCCACCTGGATCAACGCGATAAGATGCGGCGGCGTGCCTTGCAGGCGCTTCACGATCAGCGCGGCAAAGGCATACAGCAGCGCGGCAGCGAGCGCCAGGAGGATACCGAACAGGTAGTCCCCGCGCGGGGCGTCGCTGTCGCCGTGGGCGCTGACGATCGCCAGCATGCCGGCGAACGAAAGCCCCAGCCAGCCCAGCTTGCGCGCCGTGACCTTCTCGCCGAGAAACGCCGCGCCTAGCCCCACCAGCATGAACGGCTGGACGTTGTAGACCGCGGTACCGATGGCGATCGAAGCCCGTGAGTAGGATGCGAACAGCAACACCCAGTTGCCGACGATGAACACCCCGCTGAGGAGCGCCAGCAGGAACGCCTCGCGCCCCAGGCTGCCGCGGCGCAGGAAGCCCAGCACGGCACAGGCGACCAGCAGGGCGGCGAAACCGAATACGCAGCGCCAGAACACCACGTCCAGCACGGGCTGCCCGGAGAGCAGCACCAGCCAGCCAATGGTGCCGCAGATCAGCATGGCCGAAGTCATTTCCAGCGTACCGCGACGGATCGGATCGTTCATGAGCGCTCTCCCGCAAGACAGGCCTATGATTATCCAAAGCCGTCTTCCAGCCCTCCATCGCATTACTCAGGCAAAAACCCGTGACGACCTTTTTTATCAGGGCTATTTTGAAAAAAAACTTTCGAGGCCGACATGACCGACGACATCGACCAACGCCTGATCAACGCCCTCATGGCTGACTCGCGACTGTCCCTCAAGGCCCTCGCCCAGGTCAGCGGACTATCGGCCCCGAGCGTCGCCGAACGCCTGCGCAAACTGGAAGAACGCGGCGTGATCCGCGGCTACACCCTGGATGTCGACCCCCGCTGTTTCGGCTACCAGTTCCAGGCGATCGTGCGCATCCGCCCCCTGCCCGGCAAGCTGCACGAGGTCGAGCGACAGATCCAGGACATCGCCGAGTTCACCGAGTGCGACAAGGTCACCGGTGACGACTGCTTCATCGCCCGCCTCCAGGTCCGTTCGATGGAACAGCTCGACACGCTGCTGGACAGGATCAACGGCTACGCGGAAACCAACACCGCCATCGTCAAGAAGTCCCCGGTTAAACGCCGGCTCCCCCCGATGACCTGAGCGAGGCACTCCGCATGCCCACACCCGGCACGGGTTCCGTCCCGGACCTGCAACTCGTCCCGTTCCAGCTGGAACACTTCCCCACCCTGCAACGCTGGTTCGCCACGGAAAAGGAGCTGGTGCAATGGGCCGGCCCCGCCCTGCGGCATCCGCTGAGCCTCGAGCAGATGCATGAAGACCTCGCGGAAAGCCGCCGGCAACCGCCGCTGCGCCTGCTCTGGAGCGCTTGCCTGGATGGCCAGGTCATCGGCCATTGCCAGTTGCTGTTCGACCGCCGCAACGGCGTCGTCCGCCTGGCTCGCATAGCCCTGGCGCCAAACGCGCGCGGCCAGGGCCTGGGGCTGCCGATGCTGGAGGCGCTGCTCGCCGAGGCTTTCGCCGACGCCGACATCGAGCGCGTTGAATTGAACGTGTACGACTGGAACGCTGCCGCCCGTCATCTCTATCGACGCGCGGGGTTCCGCGAAGAAGGCCTGCGCCGCTCCGCCACCCGGGTCGGCCGGGAACGCTGGAATGTCGTTCTCATGGGGCTTTTGCGGCAAGAGTGGGCGGCGGGAGGCGCCGGCAACGACTGAGGCGCAGGCGGATGCTGCGCCTCATCCGGTACTACAGGTTGGAACGGAGCCGCCACAGTTCGGGGAAGAGGATGGTATCGAGCATGCTACGCAGATACCCCACTCCCTCGGTTCCGCCCGTGCCGGGTTTGAAACCGATGATGCGCTCCACCGTGGTCACGTGACGGAAGCGCCACTGGCGGAACGAATCCTCCAGGTCGATCAGTTTTTCCGCCAGCTGATACAGGTCCCAGTAGCGCTCCGGCGCCTGGTAGACCTGTCGCCACGCCGCCTCCACCGAGGCCTCGTAACAGGTGCCGGCCGCCGCGTCCCGGACGAGCCGCTCCTGGCTTACCGGCAGCCCCTGGGCGGCCATCAGGCGGATCGCTTCGTCGTATAGCGACGGCGTATGCAGGGCCTGCTCCAGGGCCGCCAGCAGCTCGGCGCGGTGAGCATGGGGCTTGAGCAGGGTGGCGTTCTTGTTGCCGAGGATGAATTCGATCTCGCGGTACTGGTAGGACTGGAAACCGGAAGACTGGCCCAGGTACGGGCGGATGGTGTTGTACTCGGTCGGCGTCATGGTGGCCAGCACCGCCCAGGCGTGTACCAGTTGGTCGAAGATCCGCGAGACCCTGGCGAGCATTTTCAGCGCCGGACCGAGCTTGCCTGACTTGACGTGCTCCCGGGCGGCCCGCAGTTCGTGGAGCATCAGCTTCATCCATAGCTCAGAGGTCTGGTGCTGGATGATGAACAGCATTTCGTTGTGGTCGGGCGAAAGCGGGAACTGGGCGTCCAGGACCTTGTCCAGCTTCAGGTAATCGCCGTAGCTCATCGCATGGGTGAAGTCCAGGGCGGCGTTATGCCACTCAGCCTCTCCGTCCGTTTCTCCCTGGGCCTGGGAGTGAGGGCAAGGACACATGTGAATCTCCTGAATTCGGCGGCAGGCGTCGGAAGTCGATGAGCGACCTGCCGGCAACGTTGTCGGGGGTGGCTTCGACGCGGTCGAAGCGCGCTCATTTTACGATGCGCCCATTCGAATATTCGTGCAAAGCATCCTTTCCTCCCCGTCCCCGATGAAATCTAATTCGACGGATCGACGGAAAAGTCGAATTTCGGATCACTCGCGGGTCGTGGCCGACAAAAGCCCGGGCAGCGTACCCGCGACCGCTGGGCCACGTCCTGAGAGCCTGGTTCTCCCCCGCCGTCGAACTCAGCCAACGTGGCCGAACACCCTGTCCAGGTGCGCCTGGTAGGCAGCGACGGCAGCCGGGACGTCCGGGCGCTTCATCACATCCACCGCGAGGAACGTCGGCAGGCCGGACATGCCGAGGAACTGGTTGGCCTTATGGAAGGGGAAATACACCGCATCCACGCCTTTCCCTTCGAAGAAGTCGCTCGGATCGTCGAACGCCTGCCGTGGTGCATTCCAGGTCGCCGAGATCATGTAGCGCTTGCCCTGCACCAGACCGCCGCTGCCATATTTCTGCGTGCTGTCGGAGCGGGTACGGCCGTCGTTGGCATAGAGGCTGCCATGACCGGCCGTGAAGACTTCGTCGATGTAGCGCTTCACCGTCCATGGCGCGCCCATCCACCAGCCGGGCATCTGGTAGATCACCACGTCGGCCCAGAGGAACCTGTCCACCTCCGCCGGGATGTCATAGCCGCCGTCGATGAAGGTCTGGCGCAGGTCGAAGCCACGGCGGTCCAGATGGGCCAGGGCGGTTTCGTGCAGGGTCTGGTTGAGGCGACCGTCGGAATGGGCGAAACGCTTTCCGCCGTTGAGCAGGAGAATGTTTTTCATGGTGTTCCGTACATGCTGGAACCGCAGCGGAGATGCCTGCCGATCCCGGGTTGAAGAGAGCGGCAGGTTAGATAGGCGCAGGGAACGGAAAAAGTCGTACGGCGGTAAAACAGATTTGATCCGCACTCACGAATCGCCAGAAGAGCTGGGATGCGCGTCTTCATTGCGCCCCCACGCAGCCAGCCCTCGATGACCGGCACGAACTCTACCCGCAGCGAGCCATCACCAACGCAGTACGCACTGGCTCGCCAGCATTCGAACGCATGTGAGTACCCAGGATTGCAGCAACAGGCTGTGACGCGCTCGACTCAAACGCTCCTTCCTACGCGCGGGACGAACGCTCCTTGGGAATCCGCAAGGAGTAGATTAGGATTCTTCCCGCACTCGCCTTAAGTCATTGGCCCGTATAGATAAGGATATCTCATGAAAACCATCGCTCGGCGTCTGAGCCCCTTCGCGATCCTGCTCCCGGCAAGCCTGTTGTCAGCCTGCGCCTCCCTAGGCAACGCCGGACTCGGCGGCTCCCAGCAGACCCCCACCAACCAGCTCCTGAACATGATCGATGAGGCTACCCGCGAAGGCATGTCCGTGGTGCTGGTACCGGCGCTCATGCCCAACAAGAGCGTGACGGACCTCTCCAGCTACTCGCATCGGGTCATATTCAAGAACAAGGACGTGCCCGGGATCGCCTACATGCAGGCCTTTGCCAACAACGACCTGGAGAAGATCAAGGAAGCCGTCTATCTGTGGGACTTCCTCGAGGTCAACATCATCCCGCCGGGAACCTACCTGCTGTCCGGAGGGATCGACTACAAGATCGACAGCACCCTTGCCCAGATCAAGGCGCCAAAGGGGCAGCCGGCTGCCAGCCCACTTGGTTCGGTGAACCTGTCCGCCGTGCTGTATCGCCGGTTCGTGAAGGAGAACTACTGGCGCGACGCCTCCTATGCAGACAAAACCTACACACAGAATGTCTGCAGCGCCGTGCACATGGCCTCCGGCCAATGCGTGGGCTGGACCGAGCAGCAATACAGCCAGCGGGAAATGGTCTCGGATGCCGGTTGGGCCGAAGGCACGAAGATCGAGGATGTCCCCTCCATCAAGCTGCAAGCGCAGATACCCGACGCCTATGCCCCGCTGTCCTTCACCATTCAGCCTAGGCAGATCCTGCTCAGCGATCGGTTCCACTTGAAGACCCCGGCCGTGAGCTATGACAGGAAGACCTGCAAGGCCGTGGACACGCAAAACATCAAGTGCGCCTTGCAGGATATCCAGGTCTTCATGAGGCCAGCGCCCATGGAGCTGACGAAAAGGTTCATCGATCGCGAGCAGCCAAGGCTTGATGAAACGGGCCGCCAGGTGCTCGCGCGGATCCAGCCGATGAAAACCGAGATACTCGGCGAAGCAGGCATGGAAGACCTGACCTGGGGCCTGCCGGTTTCCTTGAAACGCAAGGCAAGATGAAACGGGCCCTCCGCCAAGCGCCTTCCGCTCGCGGTCGCCACAACGGTTGATCGATAGAGGCCCGGAAGGCAGGCGGCAGGACAGACCGGCTCGGCTGGTCATGTTCGATGACGACCAGCCGATGACCGACCCAGACCGGATCTTGCGTCCAGATAAAAGCCGCGCACGGGGGCTGGATTGCAGGCAACGGCCGAAAACGTGACAGGTGCTGGGGTACTCCTCGGACACTCCGGGAAAGTAGTAATTACGGAGCGGCTTATCGGGAGAGGGAGGCGGTTGCGAGGCCGTAAAAGTATGAAAGCGTTATGGGGACACCCCAAGGAACTTGCTTCAGCAATACCGGACAGGAAAGAAAAAAGCCCCGTAACTCACTGAGCTACGGGGCTTTCCTGTTGGAGGCTGAGGTCGGAATCGAACCGGCGTTCACGGATTTGCAATCCGGTGCATAACCACTCTGCTACTCAGCCTTTGAGCGAAGCGACATGCGTTTGGCATATCGCTGAAATCTCTTTCCTGGTGCGATTTTGAACTTATAACCCTTTGATTTCAAAAGATTTTTAGCTCACCCATCGCTGGAATGGACGCAATTATGGACGGATTCGCCGGGCTTGGCAAGCGCTCTACGAAAAAAACTTTGCAGATCAGGCTATTGCGTAACACAAGCCGGGAGAAACGGGCCCAGACGTCCGCGAAATGGGCCCCGCGGCGACCGGCAACCGAGGAGCGCGCCAGGATCCGACGCGCCCTGCCCCGGCGATCAGTTCGCCTCGGGACTCGCTTCGGTTGCGGGCGCTTCAGGCGTCGGCGCCTCCGTGGCGGCCGGCGCTTCGCTACCTGCCTGGGCACGCTTGGCGCGCTTCTCGCGCATCTGCTCGCGCTGCCGGCGAGACGCCTGCCGCCGCGCATACACCGCCTGCTCGGCGGTTACCTTGCCGGCAACCTGGCCTTGCAGATCCAGCCGCGGCGCATCTTCCACCATGCAACTCCAGTAGCGGCTGCCCTGGCACCAGGTGGCGATGGCCTGTTTCAGTTGTTCGGCGGTGATTCCCAGTAGCTCGAGGTGCTGCTGCGCATCCTGGAGGATGCCCTGCTTGAGCGGAACCTTGGCCGCGGGGCTTTTCGGAAACGCCAGCGGGAAATGCCGTTGCAGCCTCCAGATAGCCTCGACTCCCGGCTCGACGGCTTCACGTTTCTTCGCGCGTCCCGCGGAGCTTTTGGTTTGAGCCGGTTTCGCCTGCGCCGCCTGTGCGCGCAGACGGTCTCTCAGCTCGGCAAGTTGTTCAAAACCCATCGTTCGCTTCACTAGTGCTGGTTCATTTCTGCGAGAGATTACCCGATACATCCGCTCGCGGCACGCAAAACGGCAACCAGTCGGGCACTTTCATTGCGAATCGACGCTCGTAGGCATGAGCGGCTCTCCCCCGTTCAGCGCCCGAGCGAGCTCATCGAGCGTAGTCGGCTTGAACAGGACCCGGTCCATGCCGGCAGCCAGGCAACGCTCCAGCGCATCCTTCTCGGCGCTGGCGGTAAGTGCTATCACCAAGCAGCGACGCCGACCGCCAAGGGCTTCTTGCGAGCGGATCCGTCGCGCCAGCTCGTAGCCATCCATCCGCGGCATCATGCCGTCGGTAATCACGACGTCGAAGTCTTCGCCCTGCCAACGTTCGAATGCTTCCTCGCCATCTTCCGTGGAGGTCACCCGGTGCCCAAGGCTTTCCAATTGCATGGTCAGGGTCAGCCGATTGAACGGATGGTCTTCCGCAAGCAATATCGAGAGCGCCCTTGCCTCTTTCCGCTCCTCGACCTCGGCAACTCCGGAACGCGCTTCGGCGGACTCGCTGGGCGGAGGTTCGGTCAGCGGAAGATCGAACTCGACCGAGAAGCAGGAGCCGTTGCCCAGCTCGCTGCGCAGGCTGATCTGGCCGCCCATCAGGTGTACCAGGCGTCGGCTAATGTACAACCCCAGGCCGCTGCCGGACGCCTGGCCAAGCGCAGGCGAGCCGACCTGCGAGAATGGCCGGAACAGCCTGGCCTGGTCCTCCTCCGAAATACCGAGGCCGGTGTCGCTTACCTCGAGCAGCAAATGAAGCCTCTCCGCCTCGCGCCGCCCCACCGCCCGCACCGTTACCCCACCGCGCTCGGTGAACTTGATGGCGTTGCCCAGCAAGTTGAACAACACCTGCTTGAAATGCAGGGGATCCACCAGCACCCACTGCTCGAGATCCCCGTCGAGTTCCAGTGCCAGGGAAAGATTCTTCTGCCGCGTCAGCCCGCCAACCAGCGGCAGGATCCCTCTGATCAACTCGCCAGGAAGCACTGGTTCGGGAGCGGAATCGAACCGACCGGATTCGATCCGCGACAAATCGAGAATATTGCCCAGCAGAAGCAGCAACCCCTGGGCAGCTTCCTGGGCGATGCTCAGCGAATCGAGATCCAACACGCCCTTCTCGCCCTTTTTCAGCACCAGCTCCTGCAAGCCGATGACCGCGTTCAATGGCGTGCGGATCTCGTGACTCATCGTCGAAAGAAACACGCTCTTGGCACGGTTAGCAGCGTCGGCTTGCTCTTCTGCCTGGCGGGTCTTGCGCACCTGGCGCATCAGGTAGAAACCCCAGATGAGAGAGATGGAAATCAGTACGCCGAACAATCCGCCGATCTGCAGAATCTTGCTCCGGTGATCGCGCCAGAAGTCCGTCCCTCCCTTGGCGAAGCGAGGCTCCCAGCGGTGGAGGATTTCCGCCACTTCTTCCGGAGCGATCGCCAGCTGCGCCTTCTCCAGGATGCCCTGCAGCTCGGGCTGGTTCCTCGCCACACCGATGCTGATCGGAATGGAGAGATCATCGAGGATACCGACGACCTGGATCCGGTTGTCGAAATGCTGGGCGGACAGATAGCGACCGGTGTAATCGCTGCTGATGGAAGCCTCGCTCTGTCCGGCATCGACGCTTTGCATCGCGGCGAGAAAGGTCGGATAGACCTGGAGCTTGATCTCAGGGTGATCGCGCCGAATGGTGTCGTTGAGGAAATAGCCAACCGTCGTGGCCAATCGCTTGCCGTCGAGATCCGCGAGGCCATGGACACGCTCCAGCCGTTCGCCCCGGCCGCCCCGGCTGGCGCTCATCAGCACCGTGGTGCTACGCAGGTAGGGAGTCAGGACCTCGAGGCCGGAATCGAGACGCTCCGTCGAGGGCATGGTCGGCGTAACCAACGCCTCGCCCGCATCCAGTCGACGTTTCGCCTCGACGAAGTTTCGGGCTCCGCTGAAGGAAAACTGCAGGCCGCTGCGCTTGCCGATCAGGTCCAGATAGTCACGCCCGATACCGCTCAGCCGCCCCTCGCTATCCAGTTGCCCGAGCGCGCCAAGGGAATGGTTGATCACCACCGGCACGACCGGATGCGTGGAGAGCCAACGCTGTTCCGCCGGCGCAAGCGTCACCCTGGGCTCGTCGAAACGCAGGCGCCGCCCGGCGCTCCAACTGCGCAACAGTTCGTCGCCGTAGCGCCCATTGATACGCGGCAGGGCTCGATCGAGGACCGCGAGCAGAGGCTCATCCCCCGGCCGGAGCAGGAAACGGAAACCCTGGCTGTCGATGGGCGCGAAGTTCTCGATACGCAAGTTCAGCAGGTAATGGGTCTGGATGAGATAGTGCGCGGAGACGGCGTCACCCAGCACGCCATCGACGTCCCCCATGCTCAGCGCTTCCAGGGCAAGCTGCGGCGAGTCGAACCAGATGACCTTGCTGTGCGGATAGGCGGCCTTGATACGTTCGGCGGGAAGATAACCCTTGACCGTGGCCAGCCAGGACTCCGCCTGCGAATCGAACGGGGCGCCGCTGGAAGACACCAGTACCGGCCGGTCGGAAAGATACGCAGCGGATGCCAGCAATCCGTGTTGCCGGGCCTCGACCTCGCTACCGACACCGAGCAGATCGATCTCTCCCCGCGACAACGCAGCGATTGCCGCCTGCCGCGACGGAAAGTCCCTGACGCGCAACGGCCGCTCGAACACCAGGGCCAGGTAATCGGCCGTGAAGCCCTTGTAGGAACCTGCGTAGAAGATGGATAGCGGCGGATAGTCGGGAGAAACCACGCCTATCGTCAGCGGCTCCCGGGCATCCAGCCACTGCCTGGCTCGTTTGTCGAGCCAGGGGCGCGTCGTTGTCGTCATACGACCATCGAGCAGGATGGATTCGGCCGCGACGGGCAGCGGCTGCAGGATGATCGGCAACAGGCAAAAGACCGCGGACAGCAACGACCTTGTCAGCATGTCGAGTCTTCGATGGCAAAGTTCTCCGGCCGGATAGAGGGCATGGCATCCGCGCCCAGAGCCTGCGGACACATCGGCACCGATGTCGCCATGTTAGCAGGTGAACGGGTATTTTTCCCAGACAGCCGTGGCGGAAACGAGCGGCTGCCGGTGTTTTTACGCTGATACGAAAAAAGGGCCTCTCGATCCTTTTCGAGGTTCTGCAGAACTTGGTGAAATCTGCATATCGATATCCTGGAGCGGGAAACGAGCCTCCATGATACTGACTCCAAAGGAGAGCCTTGCACTCACCTCGGATCGATGGACTGAATTAAGGACTAGTCTTCGAGACAGGACAGGCAGGCACCGTCGAGGAACGCCAGGCAGCCATTGCGTGGCCCTTCCCATGAGTTCCTTTCCCAGCCTTCCGCGCCACGGCTTTTCCCGAAGCCGCTCCACGAACGCTTCATCCTGCGGCCGCAGCTCCTGCCCCATAGCATCGCAGGAAGACCGCCTTGCGATGAATCCGCCGACAGGATGCGAGGCACTACGCCTGGCAAGCATTCCCGCCAGAGACCTGCGCAACCTCAAGTGTTATGGCTGGTTGAGAGGATCAGATTCCAGCGTTACTTCCAATCAGAAAGTTAAGAAATTTCATACAAGCCCCCCGGACCGGTCCTGTCTCAGTTAAAAGACCAGGGATGGAATAATCAGCGCGAGCAAATCAACCTACGAGTTCAAGGGTTCCCGTGAAAAAGCCAGCCCCCGCACACGTCAAGCTACTCTTCTGCATTGGTATATCGACCGCTGGATGCCTTTGGTCGCTCTCCTCGGTGGCCTATTGCGGCAAGCCTGAACTACCTACCAAGACCCCCCTGCCGATACAGAGCCTCCAATCCGTTTTCACCTTGAAGCACGCACCGATCGGTAAATCGATGGGAACAATGACCGTGCAAGTCGGCTCAGGAGAAACTCTAGGTGGCTGGGCGTGGTGCGGAAGTGACGGAAAACCCGGACAATTCGGTTTTACAGCTCCCAAAACGACCCTCATTCCAATAGATGGAAATGGCCTCTATGAGTCTGGAGTGCCAGGGGTCGGTATCAGAATTGGACACCGAGCACGCTATAACTGGACCGAACCGACAGCAGCTCCCGCCACCTACCCCACGGGCAACATCGGCACCATGCGCTATATGCCCACTGTTCTCGTAGTTGATTTCATCCGAACCGCAATGGGGGTAGGAAAGGGAGACATCTCCCCTTTTAACTACTCAACCAATTTTTTCATCGATACCAACTACACAAATCCATCCAGGGCTGAATTCACCATAGAGGGATATAACCTTCGCGCAACGCTTGAACATAACGCTTTCTTCACCACGTGCAGCACACAAAAGTCGACCATTGATGTCAACATGGGGCGCCCAACGGCGTATGACATCAAAAGAGGGGCTGTGCCAGATCATGGCTTTTCACTGGATGTTGTGTGCGAAGGGCTCAATCCGAGTGTCAAACCTCCTGTGAAGGTCTACTTTGAAGGCAACTCGATCCAGGATGGCCTGTTGAACCTCACAGGCAGAGGAGAAGCCGGTGTAGCCCAAGGAGTCGGCATTTCGTTGACGTCCAGTAAGGGAGCGGCATTGCCATTCACCCAAGCCAGGGCCCTGCCCCTGGACTGGCTGGCCAGCGGTGCAGGGACGGAGATGTACCGCTTTGTGGGATCGGCTCGCTATGTCGCCACTGGCGGAAAAATCACCGCGGGTAAAGCTGACTCCATTTTGACCTACATCCTGGAGTACAACTAACCCAGCAGAACCGGTCGGTCGAACCGAACCCGGCCCACACTGCGGTACAACCAACGCATCGATGAGGCGACGCCGATGCCCACCAGCTTCCGGAATGAGCGCCTCCCCGTCGGCTCCGCCTAAGTTGAATACCTAGAGATAAGGGGGCTCGCTCTGCGCGTAACTCATCGACCGCATGAACGGGTCAAATCGCGGGAACCGACCCAATGCCGGGTCGTCGATGCGACAGGGCATTCCGATGACTCGGTAGATGTATCTTCGAGAAGGCGCCCCTTCCACACACCGGGCTTCCCGGCACTCCTGTGTCCGTTGCTCGCAAGAGCCGAGCGCATGCGATCAATTCGCGGACACGACGCATCGGCTGCGAGCCTCTTTGAGAGCGACTTCAGGATAGCTGCCCGACCAAGCGCCTTTTGCTTGTCCTTCCAGCGATAGTGGAAATGCCGGCTCTTGCCATCCTCGGGCGAAACAGCCAGGGAAAGGCCATCGATGACCAAGGCTATATGGACCTTGCCGGTGGCCTTCGAATGCCGAATGGCAACGCACCATGCTCAATGCTCTATTGCGCGGATCAAGGGATAGACGATCTGTAGCCGCCGCCCAGCACTGATGCACTAAAGAATGGACTAGAAGATGCTGGCCGATGCCGGGCCGATGGAACCCGCCGAAACGAAAAAAGGGCCCTAAGGCCCTTTTTTCAATGATCTACAGGCAAGCCTGTGGATCTATATCTGGAGCGGGAAACGAGACTCGAACTCGCGACCCCGACCTTGGCAAGGTCGTGCTCTACCAACTGAGCTATTCCCGCATCGTCTTGGTGACGGGCGCCATTCTATAGCATCGCGGCGCCGTGTCAACTCCTTGATTCAAAAAAGTTTATTTCTCTTTCGGGGTGGTCGACAGATGCGGCCACGCGGCCAGCAGGTAGTGCACCATGGACCACAGGGTCAGCGCCGCGGAGATGATCAGCAGCACGTAGCCGAGAATCACCCAGAAGGTCATCAGCGGCGGATTCGCCAGGAGAATGACCAGCGCCAGCATCTGCGCCGCGGTCTTCCACTTGCCCAGGTTGGACACCGCCACCTGAGCCCTCGCCCCCAGTTCGGCCATCCACTCACGCAAGGCGGAAACCACGATCTCGCGGCCGATGATGATCACCGCCGGCAGGGTCAGCCACAGGTTGGCGTGCTCTTCCACCAGCAGGACCAGCGCAACCGCCACCATCAGCTTGTCCGCGACCGGGTCGAGGAAGGCGCCGAACGGCGTGCTCTGGCCGAGGCGCCGGGCGAGGTAGCCGTCCAGCCAGTCGGTGGCGGCGGCCAGGGCGAACACGGCACTGGCGGTCAGGTAGCTCCAAGACGTCGGCAGATAGAACAGCAGAATGAAGATCGGAATGAGCAGGACGCGCAGTAACGTGAGCAGATTGGGGATATTCATCGGACCATCTAGGCTGCGAGGTGAGCCGGCATTCTACTCGCTGTGCAGGACGGCATAAATCTGCTCGGCAAGCTTTTTACTGATACCGGGGGCTTTGGCCAGTTCATCGATACTCGCCCGCGACAATTCCTGCAACCCGCCGAAATACTTGAGCAGGTCGCGCCGACGTTTCGGGCCGACGCCGGGGACATCCTCCAGCGTCGACGTCCGCCGTGCCTTGCCGCGCCGCGCACGGTGGCCGGTGATGGCGAAACGGTGCGCTTCGTCACGTATCTGCTGGATCAGGTGCAGCGCCGGCGAATCGGCCGGCAGGGTGAACTCGTGGGAGGCATCGTTCAGGTAGAGGGTTTCCAGCCCCGGCTTGCGGGTCACGCCCTTGGCCACGCCGAGCAGGATCAGACCGGCGACCGCCAGTTCCTGGAGCACCTCCTGGGCCATGGCCAATTGCCCCTTGCCGCCATCCACCAGGAGAATGTCGGGCATCTTCCCCTCGCCGTCCTTCAGGCGACTGAAGCGGCGGGTCAGCGCCTGGTGCATCGCCGCGTAGTCGTCGCCGGCCGTGACGCCTTCGATGTTGTAGCGGCGATAGTCCGACTTCAGCGGCCCTTCCGGGCCGAACACCACGCAGGAAGCCACGGTGGCCTCGCCGCTGGAGTGACTGATATCGAAGCACTCCAGGCGTTGCGGCGGCTCCGCCAGGTCGAGCGCCTCGGCAAGGGCTTCGAAGCGTGCCGCCACATGCTGGCGGTTGGCCAGGCGTGCGCCCAGGGCCTGTTCGGCGTTGGTCACCGCCAGTTGCTGCCAGCGGGCGCGGGTACCACGCACCCGGTAGCTGATCTCCAGTTCGCGGCCTCGCGCTTCGGCGATCGCCGAAACCAGCACCGGGAAATCCTCGTGCGTCACGTTGACGATCAACTCCGCCGGCAGGTCGCGCTCCTGGTGGCTGAGATAGTACTGGCCAAGGAACGCCAGCAGCACTTCGCCCACCTCCTCCTCGATCGCGACCTGCGGGAAGAAGTTCTTGCTGCCCAGCACCCGTCCGCCGCGTACGCTGATCAGGTGTACGCAAGCGCCGCCAGGGGTGACGATGGCGGCGACGATGTCGACGTCGCCGTTGCCACCTTCCATGCTCTGCTGGTCCTGGACCCGCCGCAGGATCGCCACCTGGTCGCGCAACTCCGCCGCCTTCTCGAAGTCCAGGCGCATCGCCGCCTGCTCCATGCCGACGTTCAGCTCGTCGGCCAGCGCGTTGCTCCTTCCTTCGAGGAACATCACCGAGTGGCGCACGTCCTCGGCGTACTCCTCAGGACTGACCAGCCCCACGCAGGGCCCCTTGCAGCGCTTGATCTGGTATTGCAGGCAGGGCCGCGTACGGTTGCGGAAATAGCTGTCCTCGCACTGGCGGACGAGAAACGCCTTCTGCAGCAGGTTGAGGCTCTCGCGGATCGCTCCCGCGCTCGGATAGGGACCGAAGTAACGCCCCTTGCGCTTCTTCGCGCCACGGTGCAGGGACAGCCGCGGATACTCGTCCTCGCTGGAGAGGAACACGAAGGGATAGGACTTGTCGTCCCGCAGCAGGATGTTGTAGGGCGGCCGCCACTCCTTGATCAGCGTCTGCTCCAGCAGCAACGCCTCGGTTTCATTGGCGGTGATGGTGGTTTCCACCTGGGCGATGCGCGCCACCAGCGCAGCGGTCTTCGGCGCCAGGCCGGACTTGCGGAAATAGCTGGCCAGGCGCTTCTTCAGGCTCTTCGCCTTGCCCACGTAGAGAAGCTTGGCGTCCGCATCGAACATGCGGTAGACGCCCGGACGATTGCTACAGGTAGCGAGGAAGGCGCTCGCGTTGAAAACGGCGCTCATCTAGCTGGCGGCATCGACCATGCCGTGGCGGACGGCGAGCAGCGCCAGCTCCACGTCGCTGGTGATCGAGAGCTTCTCGAAGATGCGGTAGCGATAGGTATTCACGGTCTTCGGCGACAGGCACAGCTTGTCGGAGATGCTCTGCACCTTGTGGCAGTTGGCGATCATCAGGGCGATCTGGATCTCGCGCTCGGACAGCGAATCGAAGGGGGAATCGTGCTGCTGCGGCTGGAAGGACTTCAGCGCCAGTTGCTGGGCGATCTGCGGGCTGATATAGCGCTGGCCGGCGAAGACCTGGCGAATCGCCTGGACCATTTCCTCCAGCCCCGCGCCCTTGGTCATGTAGCCGGCGGCGCCGGCCTGCATGAGGCGGGTGGGGAACGGATCCTCTTCGCAGACGGTGACTACCACGACCTTGATGTCGGGCTGGCTGCGCAGCAGCTTGCGGGTTGCCTCCAGGCCGCCGATACCGGGCATCTTCACGTCCATCAGGACGACATCCGGCTTCAGTTCGCGGGCCAGTTTCAGACAGTCTTCACCGCAGTCGGCCTGGCCGACCACTTGCAAGCCTTCGATGTCGGCCAGCATGCGGGTAATACCGGTGCGTACCAGATCGTGGTCGTCGACCACCAGCACCTTAATCACGCTGCACCTCGTCGCGCATTAGCAGACAACCGCCCACACGGGCCCCCAGGAGATTTCGGCAACCTTAACAGAAAGCCATCCCATGACCTAGCTTGGCGCAAAGGCGTCATAAATCAAGCGTCATGGAAACATCATTCGACGGCATCGAACGGGCGCTGCGAAGTATACCGCCAGCCCCCGGCGAGCGGCAGACCGGATCGCAGCAAAAACCGGCGAACCTGTGGAGAGCCCAGCGACGCCGGGCCTGGTAAAGCGCAAGCGCCCTGGTTGCCCGGGACTTCTCCATAGCGACCATCGCCGAAGTCGAAAACAGGCGACCAAGACGCCACTGGCACCGGCGGCTACTGCGCGGCCATCTCACCGACACCGGTGAAAAGACGCTGGTGGAGGCGCCTGCGACTGGCATTCGGCACCAGGCGAACGAGGGTATTCCTCAGCCAGACGCTCCAGGGCGATTCCCATTGACCAAGGCGGCCGACGATCCAGGATTGCTTCCTGATGAACTCGATCCGCGCCTCGCGTTGCTGCTGGAACAGGATCAGCGTCTCGGCGCGCGGCGCCAGACACCACAGGCGCGCCAGCAAGAAGGCGTCCTCCAGGGCCATGGCCGCGCCCTGCCCCAGGTTCGGCGTCATGGCGTGTGCGGCGTCACCGATCAGCACTACCCGTCCGCGGCACCAGGAGGCGCCGGCCAACTCCTCGAGGTCGTTGTGCACCAGCGTGGTGGCGCTCGGTATGAGCCGGGCGATGCTCGCGCCGATGCCGTCGAAGTCCGCGTAGTGGGCGGCCAGCCGTTGCGGGGTGACGAAGCCCTCCTCGTCCTCGGGCTCCTCCCGGCGCACCTTCAGGGTCGCGTAGACATACATCTCGCGCGGGCTGATCTGGATGAAGCCGAGGCGCTTGCCGTGCCCCCAGACCTCTCCCGCCAGCTCGGCGTCCTCCAGCCGATGGGGAACGACCAGGCGCCAGCAGGTTTCGCCGGAATGACGCAAGGTCGCCTCCGGCCAGACATAACGTCGCACGCTCGAACGAATGCCATCCGCACCGACCACCAGCGAACAGTCGTGGACAGTGCCGTCGCTCAGGGTCACGCGTTCGTGGTCGAGTCCGTCGAGGATCTGCACGATGGAGACCCCGACCCGAATGCGCGACTCATCCAGCCCCTCCAGTAGCGCCGCATGCAGCTCGTGGCGCTGCAACGCCAGGCCGCCGCGGGAACTCCCACCCAGACTGGAAGGCATCGACATCAGCATCGAACCGTCGTGGGCGTATACGTTGATGCCGGCCAACGGCATGCCACGGCGGAACAGCCGGTCGAGATCCAGGGTGCTGGACAACGCCGTCAACGCATTGCTCGCCAGGGTGATGCCGGTACCGATGGGCCTGATCTCGCTGGCCCGCTCGACCAGCAGCCAGTCGATGCCTGCCTTGGTGAATTCGCGCGCCAGCGCCAGGCCGGCGATCCCGGCCCCCTGGATAAGAACGGTCATCCGTTGCTCCTTAGCAGCGGCATCCGTCGCGACTTCGCGCGGTCGCGACAGGCCTGCCCGAGACGATGAAAATGTCCATCCTAGCCGCCCCGGACAGCCCACCGACCCTATCAGAAGATCGAGTTGACCCTGCTCGCCGACACCTCGCCGCTCGCTTTTCCTGTCCTCCCGGCCACCGGAAGTCCGGCGCGCCGGGAAGGCAAGCGTGGCCCGGGCACGGCACGCGTGGCCGGAAATCCCCGCTAGCAGCCGCCCGCCGCGGCGCTACGGTTTTCCTTGGCCAGCAGCCTCCCGAGCGCCGGCAAACGGCGATGGCGCTTGAAGCTCACGGCGATCGGCCCGCGCCACCATCGCCCACGACGATCATCCAGGCGCAGCCACCCCGGCGAGAGTGGCCGGGACGGCAGCGTTCGGCCGGGCCACGGCGAGCATGCACGACCGATCGGCACGGCGTCGCGGAGGCGCGACTATACGCAGACCCCGCTCCTGTCAACCCCTTACGCAAGGTAGTGATTGCCGGAAGCCCAGCGTACGAAAATCAACCGAAACGACATCCGCATGGAATAACGAAGCCCTGACGCCTTCAGGGCGATAGCATCGCGTGCAAGAGGTAACCGATGAGCCCGTCCGAAAACATCCAGTACGATTTCGAGTGGCGACCACTCAACAACTACCTCGCCGTGCAACGCATCACGCCTCCGGACATGCGCCAGGGTTCGGCTGCCGAGCCGCGCCTGCCCAGCGAAGCGCTCTACGAGTGGATCGTGCTGAACGGGCGCTCCCCCCTGGAAGGCCTGAGCCTGGGGGAGCACTACCGCCTTTCCGACTATGGCGTCGCCGGGCTGGCGCTGCAGAGTGCCGGCACCATGGGCGAAGCCTTGCAACTGATCAAGACCAACATGCTGCTGTTCCGCAAGGACATCCGCGGGATCGCGGTGAGACGTTCCAGTTGCGACACCGTGGATGTGGATATCGACCTGCAGGACAAGCCGGACTGGCCGCAGTTGGCCCGGTTGTACCACGCCAACGTCCTGGCGTCGGCCGCCTACGCGGTGTTCCGCGACCTGCTGCTGGGCGATCTGGAACTGGTCCGCCTGCGCCTCCCGGAAAGGAACGGCGACGTGCGGGCATACGAGGAGTATTTCCGGGTGCCGGTGTATTTCGCCGGCGAAGGCATCACCTTCACCCTCCCCGAGGAATTGCTCGAGGCCGAGATCGCCACTGCCAACTCCGCCGTGTTCCAGGCCTCGCTGGCGCTCGGCAGCAAGGCTTTCAACACCCGCGTCACCCGCGAGATGGGCGGCTACCGCCAACGCATCGTGGCACTGCTGGAGGTGCTGCAGGACCGCTACCCGAGCATCGCCTGGGTCGCCCGGCAGTTGAAGGTCACCGAGCGGACGCTGCGCCGACGGCTCGCCGACGAGGGCACCAACTACCGGGAAGTGCTCGACCTGGTCCGCCACGACAGGGCGCGCCAACTGCTGCGGGACGAGCGACTGCGCATCGAGGAAGTCGCCGAGAGGCTGGGCTACATGGATACCTCCAGTTTTCGCCACGCCTTCCGCCGCTGGACGGGACAGTGCGCCAACGACTATCGCCAGACCCGCATCGGCGGCAAGACCGCGCGGCGCCAGGGCGAACGCTAGCCGGCATGATTCCCCTCAGGGCAATTTCTGCGGATAGGGGCGAAAGGCGAACAGGCTGCACGCAGCCAGGGAAAAAGCCGCGAGCAGCACCCATTCGGCCGTCCCGTAGCCTTCGGCGCGGTCGTACAGCCAGCCCAGCAGGTAAGCGCCGAGACTGATCGACAGGGCGAAGGTGAACGGCTGGATCGAACCGTAGATCACACCGAAGCTGCGCAGGCCGAAGTAGCGCATCAACAGGTACTTGGTGGTGCCGCTTTCCCCTCCTCCGCCCAGGCCGACCAGGAACACCGCCAGCCATAGACCGCTCGGTGTGTCGCCCACCAGGAACCAGGCCATGCCGAGCACCGCCGCCAGGGCGAAGGGCAACGCCACCCGCGGCGTCGCCACGCGGTCGAGAAGCCAGCCCATCAGCGGCTGCGACAGCATCATGCCGACCCACAACGCCGACAGCGCGGTGCCCGCCTCGCCCCGGGACAAACCGCGCTCCACCAGCATCGGCACACCATGGGTCATGATCCCGGACATCACGAACACCGCCAGCACCTGGTTGCCCAGCACCAGCCAGAAACTGGCGCTGCGCCAGGCCTGGGGCGCCGTCGATCCGCTCAGCGCGGTTTCCGCTACGGCCGTGCCGGCGGCCACGCCAGCGCCCGGCGCTGGCTCGCGGAACAGCCAGGCCAGCAGCGGCAGCGCCAGGCCCAGTTCGAGCACGCCGTAGACCAGGAAAGCGCCGCGCCAGCCCCACGCTTCGAGGCTCTGGTGGCCGACCAGCAGGCCCAGCGGCCCGCCCACCCCGAAGCCCAGGCCGAGCAGGCCGTAGGCCACGCCCAGGCGGTGGCGGAACCAGAGTCCGAGGATACGTCCGTAAGGCAGGTTGCCTGGCGCCAGCAGGCCGATCAGCAGGAACAGCGCGTAGAGTTGCCAGACGGCATTCACCGCCGCCAGGCCGAGCAGCGGCAGCGACAGGGCCGCGGTCAGCCCGAGCATTGTCCGCCGCGCGCCCCAACGGTCGATCAGCCAGCCCTTGAGCGGGCTGGTGATGGCGACCGCCAGTCCGAACAGCGTCACCAGCAACGACACCTCGGCGCGGTCCCAGGCGTACTCGGCGCTCATCGGTGCGATGAACAGACTGAAGGTGTTCAGCAGGATGCCGGTGGGCCCGAGCATGATCGCCACCACCGACGCCAGCAGCACGCCGCCGCTGGTCGCGGAAAATTCTCGTTGCGCCACGCCTGGCCCTCTAGAAGCGGTAGGCCGCGCGCAGGTAGTAGAAGGCGCCGTTGAAGCCGATCTGAGAGGCATAGGTGTCGTAGCGCAGCACGTCGCCATAGGTGGTGTTCTGCGCGGGCAGCTTGTCCGGACGGACGTCGAACAGGTTGTCGGCGCCGGCGGTCAGCGTCAGGTCAGCGCTGAGCCGGTAGCGCGCGGCGATGTCGGTGATGTACTTCGGGTCGTTGACGAAATGGTTGAATTTCTCCGTCGACCAGGCGTCCGGCCCTACCGTGTAGTCGAGTTCCGAGCTGGTCCGGCCGTAGCGCGTCAGGCGCAGGCTGACCTCCCAGTCCTGGCGGCTCCAGGTGCCACCGAGGGAAACCTGGCTGCGCGGGGTGGAACTGGTGATCCAGGCGACCTGCTGGGCATTGAGTAGCGGTTCGCCGTTGGCGCCTCGATGGTTCTTGCGCAAGGTGGTGCGGTTGAAGTTGGCCGACAGTTCCCAGTCGACCTGCCCGTACTCGCCAAGCGCGACGAGGTAGTGACCGGTGATGTCGACACCGCGGGTGCGGGTGTCGGCACCGTTGGCCAGGTAATGGGTACTGACTGTACTGGCGCTGGCCGGCAACGAGATCCCCGCCGCGGCCAGGGCATCGATGGCTTCCTGGCCGGAATAGGTGGCGCTGTCGACGATGCGGTCGCGGATGCTGATCTGGTAGGCGTCGATGTTCAGCCCGACGTTTTCCCAAGGGTTGAGTACCAGGCCAAGGTTGAAGCTGGTCGACTTCTCCGGTTGCAGTTCGTCGGCGCCGAGCATCTTCGCTGCCGGCGAGTTGGCCGCCAGCAGGCCGAGGGCGATGGTCGGGCCGACGCTGAGGCCGGTGTAGTGCTCCTGGACCAGGGACGGCGCGCGGAACCCGCTGCTTACGCTGGCGCGCAGCGCCACCCGCGGATCGAACTGGTAACGGGTGGCGAACTTGCCGTTGGTGGTGCTGCCGAAGTCGCTGAATTTCTCGTGGCGCACCGCCACGTCGACCTCCCAGGCCGGGGTCAGGGAGGTACCCAGGTCCAGGTAGGACGCCCAGGCGTGCCGCGACCATTGCCCCTCGCTGAGCGGCGAGAGGCCAGCCAGGGATTCCGCCCCGCCGCTGTAGTAGGACGCCGGGTCGCCGGCGTCGATGCGGTAGGTTTCCCGCCGGTATTCAGCGCCCAGCGACAGCGCCAGCGGGGCGGCGAGGAAATCCAGTTGGAATTCCCGCCCCAGGTCCAGGTTGCTGGTCCATTGGCTGTTGCGGTAGCGCGCCAGGTCGAAGCTTCTCGGGCTGTTGCCGGTTTCACGGTAGATCGCCGCGTTCACCGACTGGGTCATGCCGATATTGGGACGGTCGGCGCCGTAGCCACTGCTCAGGTCCCAGTGCCAGGCATCCAGCAGACGCTCGCCGCGCACCCCGGCGAGGAACGCATAGTCGTCCTCGTCGCTGTTCGGGCGCGGCGTGAAGCCGTCCGGATACAGCGTCGGCGCCACCGAAGCCAGGCGATAGTTGGCCGCCGAGGAGGCCTTGCGCCGAGTATAGGTGCCGAAGCCGTACACCTCGATATCGTCGCCCAACCCGAAACCGGAGTTGAGCGCCAACGATTGCCGGTGGAACGCGGGATCGCCCATGGAAATGTTGTCGCGCCGACCGGTGCGCTCATCGATGCCGCTGCGCATCGTGCGCTCCTGCTCGCGATATTCGGCGGTGAGGTTGACGAAGCCGCTATCGCCGAAGGCCAGTCCGATGTTCCCCCCGCCGCCATGGGTGAAGCCGTCGCCGTCGCCGGTCTGCCCCACGTCAGCGGCCGCCGACCCGCCGTGGTCGGCGGACTTGAGGATGACGTTGATCACCCCGGCGATGGCGTCCGAACCGTACTGCGCCGAGGCGCCGTCGCGCAGCACCTCGACCCGCTCGATGGCGTTGATCGGGATGGTGTCCAGATCGACGCCGGTGGAGCCCTTCTCCAGCCCCCCGCTGATATTGAGATTGGCCGTTTCGTGGCGACGCTTGCCGTTCACCAGCACCAGCACATGGTTGGGGCTCAGCCCGCGCAGCGACTGCGTGTGGGTCAACGCCGAGGCGTTGAACGGCTGGGCCTGGCGGGTCAGCGAGGGCAGCAGTTTGACCAGCGCATCGCGCAGGTCGACCGCGCCGCTGCTGCGTAGCTGGGTAGCGCTGACCACATCGATCGGGCTCAGGCTGTCCTGCGCCTTCACATCGCTCTTGCGCGTGCCGGTGACCACCACGGTGGACAAGGTCGGTGCCGCCGCCGCACCTCGCGTCTCCTGCACAGGCGCCTGTCCGCCGCGCAGGACGAAGGCACCGCTTTCGTCCTGCGCGTATGCCAGCCCGCTGCCGGCCAGGGCACGCCGCAAGGCGTCCTCGACACTGAGCCGGCCGCGGATATCCGGTCCGCGCAACCCCGCCACCAGGCGCTGGTCGAAGGCGATCGGCACGTGTCCCTGGCGCACGATGTTCAACAACACCTCGGCCAGTTCGCCGGGCGCTATGTCGAATACCCGGGGCGCCGTGGCCGCGTCGCGCGGCCCACCGTCGGCGGCCTGCACCTCGCCCTGCAGCGCGCAGGCGAGCCCCACCGCACAGAGCACGGGGGTCAACGAACGAGAGGAAAGACGTACATCGGGCATGGTCGAATCGTCCTGGATGGAATTCGCCCATGAGTGCAATCCGACGCCGGCTTTTTCAGCGTCGGGCAATATGAATTTCGCATAACCTTATGCGCCCGGGTTCCTCCGCAGGCGGCGCACTAGCGTGCGTCGGCGAGCCGCGGCGCGGGCGGGTTGATCAACAGCGCGAATATCTCGGAGTGGGACTTCACGTTCAGCTTCGCGTAGATGTGCCGGCGATGCACCTTGATGGTGGCGATCGACAGCGTCAGCCGATCCGCTATTTCCTTGTTCGAGTATCCATCCAGCATCAGCCGGATGACATCCGACTCCCGCGCGGTCAGCGGCGATATCAACCCTCTCCAGGGCTGGACTTCCACCTCCGCCGCTGCGATCGGTTTCGCCTCCTCCCTGACCGCATCCTCGAAGTGGATGCGTTTTTTCATCAGCGCGATGACCCACGGGCGAAGCAGCTCGAACAGCGCGATCTGCTCGGCACCGAAGCGGCTCTCGCTGCCCAACGACAGGCATAGGGTTCTTTCACCATCCAGCGGGACGTTATATTGAACTTCGTCCGTCACCACATAATGCGCAAAGTACGCATTGTAATACTCGGTCGTTTCGAAATCTTCGGAGACGATATCCGCAAGATGAAAAAGCCCGCCGCGCCGACAGTTTCTGGATACCTGGTAGAAAGGATCTTGCAGATAGAGTCCGGTTATATATCGACTGATCAGCGGGTCCGGCTCGATTTCTTCTATCTCCTCTTCCATGAAGGAAAGAATCAAGGGGCTGGAGTCGCTGAATATCAGGGCCGCCCAGTTGTCGACGGGGGCGAACTGGCCGAGGGTCTGCGCCAGGATCCGCCAGAAGAACGGCCGGTCCAGCGCTTCGAGCAACTTTCCCAGTGACTCGTGCCAGGCGCCGCCGTGCAATGCGATATCCACACAACTACTCCTCTGGGATTAGTCACTCGGCGTTATGTCATGAAGAGTTCCAATGTGCATAATATCGATGCCTTCGAAGATAGCCACAGGTCAGAACTACCAGTTCTGGTAGGTGCAAAATCCAACTTGTTTCGTTTCGGAAAGGAAATCCAATGAAAAAAGTTTGTGCACTGGCGTTATCGATCCTGACGACGATCGGTGCGACAGCGGCGGACAGTGCATGGGCTGCGCAAACCAGCGTCCATCTTTACAACTGGTATGACTTCATCGCCCCGGAAACGCCCAAGGCTTTCCAGAAGGAAACCGGCACCCGTGTCGTCCTCGACACCTTCGACAGCGCCGAGACCGCGCAGGGCAAACTGATGGTCGGCCGCTCCGGCTACGACGTGGTGGTGATCACCTCCAACATCCTGCCCGGACTGATCAAGGCAGGCGTCCTCCAGGAACTCGACCGCGATCGGCTCCCCCACTGGAAGAACCTCGACGCGGACATCCTCGGGAAGCTTCAGGCCAACGATCCCGGCAATCGCTATGCCGTACCTTATCTCTGGGGAACCACCGGGATCGCCTACGACGTGGACAAGGTCCGTAAGCTGCTCGGCCCCGACGCGCCGGTCGACTCCTGGGACCTGGTCTTCAAGGAGGAGAATATCTCCCGCCTCAGCCAGTGCGGCGTGGCCACGCTGGACTCCTCCACCGAGCTGGTTTCCATCGCCCTCAACTACCTGGGCCTGCCGCACAACAGCCAGAATCCCGAGGATTACCAGAAAGCCCAGGAACTGTTGCTGAAGGTTCGCCCCTACATTCGCTATTTCGACTCCTCCAGAGTCGACACCGACCTCTCCAACGGCAACGTCTGCGTGGTGGTCGGCTGGCAGGGCACGGCCTACATGGCCCAGGTCAACAACGAACAGGCCGGTAACGGTCGCCATATCGCCTACAGCATTCCCCGGGAAGGCTCGCTGGTCTGGGCCGAGAACATGGTGCTGCTCAAGGATGCACCGCATCCGCAGCAGGGTTATGCGCTGATCGACTACCTGCTGCGTCCGGAGGTCATCGCCAGGACCTCCAACTACGTGGGCTATCCGAATGGCAACCAGGCGGCGCTGCCGCTGGTGGAGCGGAAGCTGCGGGAAAACCCGGCGGTTTACCTGAGCAAGGAAACCATGGCGACCCTCTTCCCGCTGGAAACCCTGCCACTGAAGGTCGAGAGAATCCGTACCCGGGTCTGGAGCCGAGTCAAGACCGGGAGCTGAAACCCGTCCGAGACGCCCCTGGAAGCACGGGAGCGCCCGGAGCCAGAAAAATCCAGCGAGGTCCGCCAGAACCGGCGTTCGCGCCCTTCACCGGGCGAGGCTCTGCCTCGTCCGTCAGGACGCGGCTTGCCGTCTGACCCGCGACCGATCGATAGAGATACCTCTCCCCCTGGGCGGGAAAGCCCCGGGCATGCCTGATGGAGAAAACCATGCTTATCCATTTCTGCCCCAGGCTGCTGACGCCTGCGGGGTTCGACCTGCCGTGCGAGCTGATCGACATCCGCATCAAGGAGTTCGACCTGCACCTGCTTGGCGGGCGCGACGTGGTGGCGCGTCACCCCCTCCCCGACAAGCGCTACCACGTGGCCTGCCGCAAGTCCGGCTGCAAGGCGGTGAATGGCCTGCTGGTGGACGTGGAAAAGCACGTTCCGCTGTTCACCGTGGACACCCGCTGGAGCATCGACGCCGAAGTGGTCCTGCGCCACCGCGTCGAGTACGTGGTGCTCGACGCCGAGCACGATGCGGTGAGCGACTACATGCTGCTGTGGTGCGACGAGGTGCCCAACTACTTCCTCGGCCAGAGCACCCCGGCCATGCAGGTTCCGTTGATGGAACTGATGCGCGGCAATGCGTTGCAGACCGAGCGGCAGGATGTGTTCCGCCTGCCAACGCTGAGGTCCGAACGCCTGCGCCAGGGCAACGCCGATGCCAACCAGCATCTTCCGAGCCGTGAGCAGGCGTTCCACGTCAAGGCCGAGCAGATCAGCTATGGGCTGGCCTGAAGGACGCGCGCCAGCGGCAAGCTACGCTGGCCGCCGGTGCCGCGCATCACAGGGCAGCTGCGTCGCTCAGTGCCGCGGCTGCCATACCTCCACGGCGCGCGCATCCACCGGTTTGGGTAGCAGTCCCTGGGCGTGGAAGGCGTCGGCGATGCGCTGTTGCTCGTCGAGACCATCTGCGCTCACCGGTTGTACGTCGTAGCTGCGCCGCGCATTCGCCTGCTCGACGGTAGCGGCATCGAGATTGCCCCACAGCGGCCCCAGCACCTTGGCCGCGTCGGCCGGGTCGCTCTTGAGCCAGCGCCCGGTGCGCTGCAGTTCGGCGAAGACCTGCTGGAGCACTTCAGGATGTTTCCTGGCGTAGTCGCTGGAGGCGAGGTAGTAGCGCTGGTAGCTGGCCAGGCCCTGGCCGTCGGCCAGTACCCGCGCGCGTTGCTGGCGCTGGGCGCTTGCCACGTAGGGGTCCCAGGTCACCCAGGCGTCGACCTTGCCGTTCTCGAAGGCGGCGCGGCCGTCGGCTGGCGTCAGGTAGGCTGGCTGGATGTCGGAGAACTCAAGCCCGGCGCTGGCCAGCGCGGCGATGAGCAGGTAGTGGCTGCCGGCGGCCTTGGTCACGGCGATGCGCTTGCCCTTCAGCTCGGCCAGGGACTTCAGCGGCGAATGTTCGCCGACCAGTATCGCCTGCGCCGCGGGCGAAGGTGTTTCGCGGGCGAAGTAGGTCAGGCGAGCACCCGCCGCCTGGGCGAACACCGGCACGGTGTCGGCGACGTCGGCGGAGAGATCGACGTTGCCGACATTGAGCGATTCGAGCAACGGCAGGCCGCTGGGGAACTCATGCCAGGACACCCGGATGCCCTGCCTGGCCAACTCGCGCTCGAAGGTGCCCTGGCTGCGGATCAGGGTCAGCAGAGTCGAGGATTTCTGGAAGCCGATGCGCAGGACCTCCTCGGCCTGTGCGCCACCAATGCCCGACAGGACGACGGAAGCGGCAAACACGATGGCCAAGCGACGCAGGAACGGACGAGACATGCGATGACTCCTGGGATAGGTGCGAGCGCCCGCAGGGACGGGAGTTCCAGCTGCCGGCGACGGAACGGATAGATTATTGGAATAAAAAACAATCGATAAATAACTTATAGTTATCAATTAATGCCCGGGCAGCGCCTACCGGATATCCGCATCCGACGCCTGCCTGACCGCAAAGCCGCTGGCGAAGGTCGGCCGCACATCGAGGCGCTGCGGAATCAATCCATGGGCCTGGTAGAAATCGGCGGTCTCCTGCTGCTGGCCGAGCGTTCGCTCATCCAGCGCCTGCCAACGCAAGCGCCGGCGTTCGAACTGCAAGCGCGCGGCGTCCTCGGGGAAGCCGATGATCTGCGCCAGGCTTCGCGAATACTCGTCCAGGTGCAGGTACGCCCAGCGCTGGGCGCTGGCCAGGCGTTGCAGGTAGTCCTGCAGCACGGCGCGTTTCGCCGGGTCGGCCAGTGCGCTATCGGTAGCAGCGAGGAAGCTGTTGCCAGCCCACAGGCCGCGACCGTCGACCAGTACCCGAGCCTTGTCGGCGGTCTCCGCGAACGCGGTGTAGGGCTCCCAGGTCGCCCAGGCATCCACGGAACCATTGGCGAGGGCCATTTTCGCGTCCACCGGGCCGAGGAAGCGGAATTCGACGTCCTTCTCGCCCAGCCCGACCGAGGCCAAGGCCTTGAGCGCGACGAAGTGGCCGATGGAACCGCGCCCGGTGGCAATGCGCTGGCCTTTCAGGTCGTTGGCCGAGCGCAACGGCGAATCCCCTCTCACCAGCACGGCGGTACCGTAGGGATCGGATTTGTCGACGGCGATGGCCTTCAGCCGGGCACCGGCGGCCAGGGCGAAGAGCAATGGCGCGTCGCCGATGATGCCGGCATCCACCGCACCGGCATTGAGTGCTTCGGCGAGGGGGGCGGCGGCGGGGAATTCGAACCAGCGGATGTCGTAGGTCAGGTTGTCCAGCGCGCCGGCAGCCTCCAACTGGGCGCGCATGTTGCCCTTCTGGTCGGCCAGGCGCAGGGTCACGCGCTCGTCGGCACAGGCCTGGCCGACGAGCAGGCAGAGAAGCAGGAACAGGCTCAGGGTCTGACGCATTCCGTAACTCCTCAACGCTGGCCGACGCGGAGGTCGGCGGGCAACTGGCGGGCCACTTCGGCGGCACCAGCGGACAGGCTGAAGTCGAACGCCGGGGCGACCTCCAGCGACTTCGGCAGCACGCCTTCGGCATGGAAGAAATCGGCGGCGGTCTGCAGGGTGGCGGCAACCTCCGGACCGAAGACCACAGGACTGATGCGCGCCTCGCCAACCCAGCGCCGAGTGACTTCGCGCGGCATGTTCAGATCCTTGGCCAGGGCCTCGGCGAACGCCTCCGGGTGCCTCAGGGCCCAGGCCTGGGCACGCGCCAGGCGGGTCAGCAGGTCGCTGATCGCGGCCTTCTTGCGGGCGATCGCAGCGTCGCTGGCCAGGGCATAGGAGTAGCCGGTCATGATCCCGGCACCGTTGTCGATGACCCGCGCCTGATCGAGCAGCACGGCGCTGGAGGTATAGGGCTCCCAGGGCACCCAGGCGTCTACCGAGCCACGCACCAGGGCGGCGCGGCCGTCCACCGGACCAAGGAAGGAAAAGCTTACGTCCTGCGGTCCGAGGCCGGCGCGACGCAACGCGCCAAGGGCGAGGAAATGCCCCCAGCCGCCGCGATTGACGGCAATGCGCTTGCCCTTGAGGCCGGCCACCGAACGGATCGGCGAGTCCTTGCCGACCACCAGCGCCACGGTCGCTGGGTTGAAGTGCCAGGCGCCCACCGCCTTGAGCGGCGCGCCGGCAGCGTAGACGAAGAGGAACGGGATGTCGCCGGTAAAGCCTATGTCCAGGGCCCCGGCGTTGAGCGCCTCGAGCACCGGTGCACCGGAGGGGAACGCCGACATTTCCAGCTTGTACGGCAGGTCGTCGAGCTCGCGGGACGCGCGCAGGGCGGCGTAGCGGTCGCCCTTCACATCGCCCAAGCGCAGGCTGATGAGGTCGGCGGCGCTGGCGGCTCCAGCCAGCAGGGTCGCGGCCAGCAGGCCGGCAAGCACACACAGGGGTCGTTTCATGGGCAATCTCCAGGCAGCTCCGCACGGAGCCGGGGCTATCCTGGGCTATCCGTTCCGCCGGTGCGGTCGCCGACAAGGCCAGGGTCGAGAATCGTGGGAGGTACGTTTCAAAGACTCAGCGCCGCCCTCCCCGCCGCGCTCCAGACGCTATCTTTCTGTGGCGTGTGGACCCGTCCGCAAAGCACGTCGCGGTAGTGCCGCTGTAGCGGATTGTGCCGGCTGAGGCCGTGGTTGCCGCTCAGTTCCAGGGCCTTCTCGACCACCGCCAACGCGTTGTCGATGACCGCGACCTTGAGCAGCCCGGAGTCGCTGGCGGGCAACTGTCCGCAGCACGCGGCATCGAGCAGCAGGCGGTTCTGCAGGAGCAGGCCGTCGATCTCGCCGAGCGCCTCCTGCATCCTCGGCAGGCTCGCCAACGGCGCGCCGAGACTGGCCGGCACGCGCTCGCGCAGCCAGCCGACGAGCCACTCGCGGGCGCTCCCGGCGATACCGTCGTAGAGAGCGCCAAGCAACACCGCGCTAGCCTGGGCGAAGTCGCGCAGCACGGCCTGGTCCGGCGCCGGAGGCTGGTCGTGGGGATGCAGGCCGATGGCGTTTTCCAGAGGCACCGCCACCTCTTCGAAGAGCACCTCGTGGCTGCCGCTGGCGCGCATGCCCAGATGGTCCCAGCTCTCCACGATACGGATGCCTGGGCTGTCGCGGCGCACCAGCCAGGTACCCACGCGTGGGATCGGCTCGTCGCTGCACGCCCATACCGCCAGCCAGGTCAGCCCAGGAATGCCGGTGGTGTAGAGCTTGTGCCCGGACAGCCGCCAGCCGTCGCCGACACGCCGCGCCAGCGTACCCGGCAGACCGCCGCGTGACGGCGAACCCAGCTCGGGCTCCACGCGCAGGCTATTGATCAACGCCCCCTGCTCCAGCACCTCGCGCGCCACGCGCCGCTTGAGCGCGCCGGGCCAATCGGGGTTATCGGCCAGGCGCCGCAAATGCAGGTACTGCATGCACAGCACCAGGGCCGTGGAGGGTTCGCCGCGAGCCACCGCGCCGATTACCCTGCGCAGCTCGCCGAGGCTGGCGCCGGGACCGCCGAGCGCAGGCGGCAAGGCTAGGGCGAGCAGCCCGTGGTGTCGCAGCAGGGCCAGGTTGGCATGGGGAAAATCTCCGCTGCGGTCATGGGCATCGGCGCTTTCCGCCAGTTGCCGGGTCAGTTCCGGCAGCCATTCGTCGAACGCCGCCGAGGGAGTCTGCAGGACGGCCATGGGATCAGGCCGTGGCGCGCCGGCGCTCGCGCTCGGCGACTTTGGCGCGGGTCAGCGGGATCAGCTCGCGGCCATATTCCACGGCATCGGCGAGGGGATCGAAACCGCGAATGAGGATATTGCGCACGCCCAGGTCGTAGTAGGCGAGCAGCGCGTCGGCCACCTGTTCCGCGGTACCGACCAGGGCGGTGGAGTTGTGCCCGCCACCGACCAGCCTGGCGATTCCGGTCCAAAGGCGCTCGTCGAGGCGCTCGCCCTGCTCCACCGCCTTGAGCAGACGCTGGGCGCCGACGCTCTGCGGCTTGCCCTTGGGGAAGCCGGCCTCGCCCAGGCGCGCGCCGGCGCTTGCGCGTATCGCCTCGGCCTTGGCCCAGGCCTCGTCCTCCGTGCGCCCGAGGATGGGCCGGAACGACAGGCTGAATTCCACTTCGCGACTATTCGAGCGCGCCTGTTCGCGCACAGCGGAGATGGTTTCGGCGGCCTGTGCCAGAGGTTCGCCCCAGAGCATGAACACATCGGCCTGCTTGCCGGCGACCTTCAGCGCGGCTTCCGAGGAGCCGCCGAAATACACCGGAATGTGCGGTTTCTGCTGTGGACGGATGGCCGAGAAGGCGTGCTCCACGCGGTAGTACGCGCCGTGGAAATCGAAGGGTTCGGTGCTGGTCCAGGTGCGCTTGAGCAGTTCGATGAATTCGTCGCTGCGGGCATAGCGCTGGTCGTGGTCGAGATAATCGCCGTCCTTGCGCTGGTCGGCGTCGCTGCCGCCGCTGATGATATGCACCGCCAGGCGCCCGTCGAGGAGGTGTTCGAGGGTCGCCAGCTTGCGCGCGGCCAGGGTCGGGGCGACGAAACCGGGGCGGTGCGCCAGCAGCAGACCGATCCGGGAAGTGGCCAGGCCAGCGGCGGCGGCCACCAGGAATCCATCCGGCTGGTCCGACCAGTAGCCGACCAGGATTCGATCGAAGCCGGCCTCTTCGTGGGCGCGTGCGAAAGCGGCGATGTAAGGCTTGTCGAGGATAGGTCCGACCGGCGCGAGGGTCTCCGAGGCCAGGCGATGGCCGATCATGCCGAGAAACTGGATGCTCATGGTCCGTACTCAGTGGAAGGCTTCGTTGAAGGACGTGTCGATCACCGTGGAAGTGTCGAACGGCTTGGGCAAGGCACCGGTCTGCAGCAGGAAATCCGCGGTCTCCTGGTAGTCGGTGGCGGCCTGGGCGTCTACCGGGCCGACGCTCATGCCGGCCTGGCCGATCCAATGGCGGGAGACTGCCCGGTCGAGATTGGCCTTCTGCGCCCAGAGGTCGGCGTACTGCTCCTTGTGTGCCTCGACCCAGGCCCGTGCCTTGCGCAGGCGGCCGAGGAAGTCGGCGATCTGCGCGCGCCTGGGCTCGATGGAAGCAGCGTTGGCGGCGATGCTGGACAGCCCCGGCATCAGGTCGCGGGCGGTGAGAATCGGCCGTGCGCCGGAAACCACGATCTGCTGCGAGATATACGGCTCCCACACCGGAAAGGCATCGATGCTGCCGCGCGGCAAGGCGGCGGCGGCGTCGATCGGCATCAGCTTGACGAACTCCACGTAGTCCTTCGGCAAGCCGGCTTTCTCCAGCGCGCGCAAGGTCAGTTGCTGGCTCCAGGCACCGGGCCAGTAGGCGACTTTCCTGCCCTTGAGATCGGCAATGCTGCGCACCGGAGAATCCTTCGGCACCAGCAGGGCTATGGTATCGAGGTTCTGCCGCGAGACGCCGACCAGCTTCACCGGCGCACCCTTGGCGGCGAGGAAGATGAAGCCCGAGTCGCCGAGGAAACCCAGGTCCAGCGCTCCGGCCTGCAACCCTTCGGCCACCGGCGCGGCGGACTGGAAATGCTTCCATTCGACCTGGTAAGGCGCGCCTTCGAGAACTCCCGAGGCCTCCATTGAAGCCCGCACGTTGTAGTAGTTCTGGTCGCCCACACGCAACGTCGGCAGGTCTGCGGCCTGGGCCAGGGAGGCACCGAGCAGAAGCGTGGCGAAGCTGGTTAGCAGGTATTGCTTGAGTTTCATCGGAGCTCCTCAACCGGCGTGCCGCAACAGCGGCAGGCGGGCGATATGGTCATGTATGGCGGGAATCAGGCCCTGGCCGTAGCGCACGGCGTCGCCGAGCGGATCGAAGCCTCGAATCAGGAAGGTCGAGACGCCCAGCCGGTAGTACTCGCCAAGCGCAGCGGCAACCTGCTCGGGGGTGCCTACCAGGGCGGTGGAGTTCCAGCGCGCCCCGGTCAGCCGGGCCACGCCGGTCCACAAACGGCTGTCGAGCACCTCGCCCTGCTCGGCGGCGGCCAGCAGGCGCTGCGAACCGACGTTCTGCGGCTGGTGGTCGCGCAGCGGCAGACCGAGGCGCGCACGGTTCTCGCGGACCTGTTCGAGCACCTCGGCGGCACGCTTCCAGGCGGCCTCCTCGGTATCCGCGACGATCGGCCGGAATGACACCGAGAAGCGCGGATCGCGTCCCTGGGCCTTGGCGGCGGCGCGCACTCGGCGGATATGCCCGTCGACCGCGGCCAGCGGCTCGCCCCAGAGCATGTAGGTGTCGGCGTGCCTGGCGGCGACCTCGATGGCTGCGTCGGAGGAGCCACTGAAATAGATCGGTATGTGCGGCGACTGGCGCGGGCGCACCGCTGGCGAGGCGCCCTGGAAGCGGTAGAACTCGCCGTCGAAATCCACCGGTCCCGTGGCGGTCCAGATAGCACGCAGGGCTTGCAGGTATTCATCGGTACGGGCGTAGCGGCGGTCATGGTCGAGGTAGTCGCCATCGCGCGCGAGGTCCTCGTCGTTACCACCACTGACTACGTTCAGGGCCAGGCGGCCCTCGCTGAACTGATCCAGGGTGGCCAGTTGGCGTGCCGCCAGCGGCGCTGCGATCACCCCCGGGCGATAGGCCAGGAGAACGCCAAGGCGCCGGGTGGCAGCGGCGACGAAGGAACTGACCACCGCGCCCTCGGCGGCATTGCTGAAATACCCCACCAGCACCCGGTCGAAGCCGGCGTCCTCATGGGCCTGGGCGAAACGCCGGACGAAACCGGCGTCCACAGCCTCCCCCAACGGCTGGTCCACCTCGGAACTCGGTGTGGCGGTGATCATGCCGAGAATTTCCACGCTCACGCTGTTGCCCTCGCCTGGGCCGCTCGACTGATAAGGTTGGCGGCTGTCGTTATAAGAAAAACATCTGCATGGGTGCTTTTCTTAGAAGCTACAGGCTGAAACTACATGATGGAAATTCATTTTTGTCATATCTTAATATGCTAAACACGCATATTTAGCTTTTCCGTCTTTGCGTTTCCCAAGGCGGACACTATGCGTAGCCGCCCTCGCTCCCTCTTCCCTCTGAAGCGAAAAGGGGCTCGCAGGGGAATGTTGATCCCGACTGCAGCCCCTTCTCATTCACGCTCCCGTCTCCCGGGGATCTCCCGGCGCCGCTACTCAACCGGCTTGCATATCCAACCCCTCGGCCACCGCCCTGCCGAACAGCCGTGCCGGCGTCTCCAGATTGCCCAGCAGGCGCGGACGCACCAGCCAGAGCTGGATCAGCGGCTGGAAATCCTCCAATTGCAGCACCTGCAACTGATCGCGGTAGCGGCTACGCGCCAGGGCCGGCGCCGGCACCAGGCCGAGACCCCGGCCCGCGGCGACCAGGCCCAGTTGCAGCTCGCTGCCGAAAGTCTCGAGGTTCAGTTGCAGGCCCAGGCCCTGATCGGCCAGGGCCCGTTGCAGGCCGGCACGGAAGCCGCAGCCATCGGGGTTGAGCACCCAGCCATGGTGGTAGCAATCGAGCAGGCGTCGCGCCTGGATGGCACTGTCGCGGGCGACCACCACGCAGAGTTCCATGCGCCCTAGGGGCGTGGCGCCGAGTTCTTCGGGGAACACCTTGCTTGGCGGAAACAACACCACTGCCGCGTCCAGTTCGGCATTCTCCAGGCGCGCCAGCAAATGGCTGCCCCAGCCAGTGCCGACCTGCGCGCGCAGCTCCGGGTACTCGTCGGCCAGCCGCCGAAGGGCATCCAGCAACACCACCTCGCCGATACTCTGCGGCACGCCCAGGCGCAGCACGCCACTTGGTGTGGCGTCGCCGGCCACCAGTTCGCGCAGGCCATCCACCTCGCGCAGCACCCGCCGGCACTGTTCGTAGACCCGCAGTCCGCTGGCGGTGGGTTTGAGCGGCTTGGTATTGCGGTCCAGCAATGCCACTCCGAGGGACTCCTCCAGGCTCTGTACCCGCCGGGTGATCGCAGACTGGGTCAGGCCCAGGCTCTCGGCGGCCTGGCTCAGGGAAGCGTTGCGGATCACCGCGACGAAGGCGTCGATGTCATCGATTTTCATGGGGCCGGCACCAATTGCATTTCTCGCATATTAGCTTAGATTCAAAATGCATTTCAGGAATAAAAAAGCGTTTGCTACCGTACCGCCAGAACTTCCCGGAGTGAATCCCCGCATGTCATCCATCCTGCGCCTCGACCGCCTGCGCCAGTTCATCGGCGAGCTGGCGACACTGCTCGACAGCCGTCCCGACGAATCCACCCTGCTCGCCCAAGCCCACCCCCTGCTGGCCGAGCTGGTGCGCCAGGACGACTGGCTGCCGGAAGACTGCGCCCGCCCCGATCCACAGCGCTACCAACAGTACCTGCTGCATGTCGACTCACGGCAGCGCTTCTCGGTGGTCAGCTTCGTCTGGGGGCCGGGCCAGATCACACCGGTACACGATCATCGGGTCTGGGGCCTGATCGGCATGCTCCGCGGGGCCGAATACTCGCAGCCGTACGCCTTCGATGCGGGGGGGCGTCCGCATCCCAGCGGAGCCCGTCGACGCCTGGAGCCCGGCGAGGTCGAAGCGCTGTCGCCACGCATTGGCGACGTGCACCAGGTGAGCAACGCCTTCAGCGACCGCACATCCATCAGTATCCACGTCTACGGCGCCAATATCGGTGCGGTACGGCGTGCCGTGTTCAGCGCCGAAGGTGAGGAAAAACCCTTCATTTCCGGCTATTCCAACAGCCGCTTGCCCAATATCTGGGACCTGTCGAAAGAGAACCCCGCATGAGCCAGATCGCCGTACGTACCTTCCACGATATCCGCGCCGCTCTCCTCGCCCGCCGGGAGCTGGCGCTGCTCGACGTGCGCGAAGAGGACCCGTTCGCCCAGGCCCATCCCCTGTTCGCCGCCAACCTGCCGCTGTCCAGGCTGGAACTGGAGATCCATGCCCGGGTGCCGCGCCGCGACACGCCGATTACCGTCTACGACGACGGCGAAGGCCTGGCGCCGGTCGCCGCGCAACGCCTCCTCGACCTCGGCTACAGCGACGTGGCCTTGCTCGATGGCGGCCTGTCCGGTTGGCGCAACGCCGGCGGCGAGCTGTTCAGGGATGTGAACGTGCCGAGCAAGGCCTTCGGCGAACTGGTGGAGGCCGAGCGCCACACGCCATCGCTGGCCGCGGAGGAAGTACAGACTTTGCTCGACGCCAGGGCCGACGCGGTGATCCTGGATGCCCGTCGTTTCGACGAATACCAGACCATGAGTATCCCCGGCGGCATCAGCGTGCCCGGCGCCGAACTGGTGCTGCGCGTCGCCGAACTGGCGCCGGACCCGCGCACCCGGGTGATAGTCAACTGTGCCGGGCGCACTCGTAGCATCATCGGTACCCAGTCGCTGCTCAACGCCGGCATCCCCAACCCGGTGGCGGCATTACGCAACGGCACCATCGGCTGGACGCTGGCCGGTCAGCAACTGGAACACGGCCAGACGCGACGCTTCGGTGCGATCTCGCAGGACACTCGCAAGGCCGCCGCCCAGCGCGCCCGTGCCGTCGCCGACCGCGCCGGCGTCGAACGCCTCGACCTGGCCGGTCTGGCCCAATGGCAGGACGAGCACGACCGCACCACCTACCTGCTCGACGTACGCACGCCCGAGGAATACGAAGCCGGTCACCTGCCTGGCTCCCGCTCCACGCCCGGTGGCCAGCTGGTTCAGGAAACCGACCATGTCGCCAGCGTGCGCGGCGCGCGCCTGGTACTGGTGGACGACGATGGCGTACGCGCCAACATGAGCGCCTCCTGGCTGGCCCAGATGGGCTGGCAGGTCGCGGTACTGGACGGACTCTCCGACGCCGACTTCAGCGAGAGAGGCGCCTGGAGCGCGCCGCTGCCGAGGCAACCCCGGGCCGACACCATCGACCCGACCACCCTCGCCGACTGGCTGGGCGAACCGGGCCCCCGGGTGCTCGACTTCACCGCCAGCGCCAACTATGCGAAACGCCACATCCCCGGCGCCGCCTGGGTATTGCGCAGCCAGTTGAAGCAGGCACTGGAACGGCTGGGCACGGCCGAGCGCTACGTACTCACCTGCGGCAGCAGCCTGCTGGCGCGCTTCGCCGTGGCGGAAGTCCAGGCACTCAGCGGCAAGCCAGTGTTCCTTCTCGACGGCGGCACCAGCGCCTGGGTCGCCGCGGGCCTGCCGACGGAAGACGGCGAAAGCCTGTTGGCGTCGCCGCGCATCGACCGCTACCGCCGCCCCTACGAAGGTACCGACAATCCGCGCGAAGCGATGCAGGGCTACCTGGACTGGGAGTTCGGCCTGGTGGAGCAACTCGGTCGCGACGGAACCCACGGCTTCTTCGTGATCTGAAGCCATTACCCGACGAAATCGGAGAGTCATCGAATCGACGCCGGGCAGGCTGCGGAAACGATCCGGAAGTGCGGAAGAGCAGCGCCCCGAAAATGCAAAAGCCCCGCTCAGCGGGGCTTTTCAGTACGCGGATATGGCGGAGGCGGTGAGATTCGAACTCACGGAAGAGTCTCCCCTTCGACGGTTTTCAAGACCGTTGCCTTAAACCACTCGGCCACACCTCCGCATCGCGGGGCGCCATAGTACCGGATAGCAACACACTGTCAAACTCTATCGATTGGCCCTGGCAGAGGCTTTGCTATCATGCCCATCAGTACGTCATGGACCCGTTCCCGTTAAGGAGTACCCACACCATGCAAGAACAGCAATATCAGCTGAACTCCGCCGTCGCGGAACAGCGTGAAGTCAGCGGCGTTCTGCGCAATACCTACGGCCTGCTGGCACTCACCCTAGCCTTCAGCGGCCTGGTGGCCTACGTTTCGCAGCAGATGCGCCTGCCCTATCCGAACGTGTTCGTGGTGCTGATCGGCTTCTACGGCCTGTTCTTCCTCACCGTGAAGCTGCGCAACAGCGCCTGGGGCCTGGTCAGCACTTTCGCCCTGACCGGCTTCATGGGCTACACGCTCGGCCCGATCCTCAACATGTACCTCGGCCTGCCCAACGGCGGCAGCGTCATCACTTCGGCGTTCGCCATGACCGCCCTGGTGTTCTTCGGCCTGTCCGCCTATGTGCTGACCACCCGCAAGGACATGAGCTTCCTGTCCGGCTTCATCACCGCCGGCTTCTTCGTCCTGCTGGGCGCCGTGCTGGTATCGCTGTTCTTCCAGATCAGTGGCCTGCAACTGGCGATCAGCGCCGGCTTCGTCCTGTTCTCCTCGGCGATGATCCTCTACCAGACCAGCGCGATCATCCACGGCGGCGAACGCAACTACATCATGGCCACCATCAGCCTGTACGTGTCGATCTACAACCTGTTCATCAGCCTGTTGCAGATCTTCGGCATCGCCGGCGGCGACGACTGATAGAAAGCGCCTCCGGAAAAGCCCGTCCCCGCGACGGGCTTTTTCATTTGCGGACCGGCAAAACACAGGCATTGGTTTATCATTCGAAGAAATCCTTCGCGTATCGCAGCATGAAATTCGCCATCGCCCTATTCGACCCTCCCCACTCCCCCGCCGCCCGCCGCGCGCTGCGCTTCAGCGAAGCCGCGCTGGCCGGCGGGCACGAAATCGTCCGCCTGTTCTTCTACCAGGACGGCGTGCACAGCGCCTCGGCCAACGTCGTGAGCGGCCAGGACGAGTTCGACCTGCCCGCCGCCTGGCGCGAGTTGGTCGAGCGCAACGGCCTGGACGCCGTAGTCTGCATCGCCGCCGCCCTGCGCCGCGGCGTGCTGAACGCCGAGGAAGCCGAACGCTACGGCCGTCCCGGCGCCAACCTTGGCGCACCATGGGAACTGTCCGGACTCGGCCAGTTGCACGAGGCGGCGCAAAGCGCGGACCGCCTGGTCTGCTTCGGAGGCGACCGATGAGCCAGTCGCTGCTGATCATCAGCCGCCAGTCGCCCTGGTCCGGCCCGAGCGCCCGCGAGGCGCTGGACATAGCCCTGGCCGGCGGCGCCTTCGATCTACCGGTCGGCATGCTGTTCCTCGACGACGGCGCGTTCCAGCTGGCTCCCGGCCAGCATCCTGCGCACCTGCAGCAGAAGGACCTGCAGGCCAACCTGCAGGCCCTGCCGATGTTCGGCGTGGACGACCTCTACGTCTCGGCCCGCAGCCTGCGCGAGCGTGGCCTGGCGGAAGAGCGCCTGGCCCTCGCGGTCGAGGTGCTCGACGACCAGGCCCTGCGCGACCTGCTGCAACGCTACGACCAGGTGATTACCCTCTGATGGCCACGACCCTCCACGTACTGTCCCGCTCGCCGTTCAATGACGGCCGCCTGGGCAGTTGCCTGTACCTGCTCAACCCCGGCGACGGCCTGCTGCTCTGCGGCGACGCCGTGCACGCCTTGCTGGCCGGCAGCCACGCCTGCCAGGCCCTGGAACTGATGCCGGCGGAAATCGAACTGTTCGCCCTGCTGGAAGACCTCCAGGCGCGCGGTATCGAGGACGTCCCCGCTCGCCTGGTGGCGGTGGACTACCCCGGCTTCGTCGAACTCGCCACCCGCTTCGACAAGGTCAACAGTTGGCTATGACGCTCCTTACGCTGGAAGGCCGGGAAATCCGGCTGGACAAGGACGGCTACCTCGCCGCTCTCGACGATTGGTCGGAGCCGGTGGCGGAAGCCCTGGCCGCCCGCGAGGAGCTGGCCCTGACCGCCGAGCACTGGGAGATTCTCCAACTGCTCCGCGAGTTCTATGCGGAGTTCCAGCTGTCTCCGGCCAACCGCCCGCTGATCAAGTACGTCGCCCAGCGACTGGGTCCGGACAAGGGCAACAGCCTGCACCTCAACCACCTGTTCAAGGGCGCCCCGGCCAAGCTTGGCGCGAAGCTGGCCGGCCTGCCGAAACCGAGCAACTGTCTATGACTCTCTCGACTCCCGCCGAACATCCGTTCGCCCAGTTCGTCCGCATCCTCGGCAAAGGCAAGCGCGGAGCGCGCAGCCTGACCCGGGAGGAAGCCCGCGAGGCCCTCGGCATGATCCTCGACGGCAGGGTCGAGGACACCCAGCTGGGCGCCTTCCTCATGCTCCTGCGGCACAAGGAGGAAAGCAGCGAGGAACTGGCCGGTTTCACCGAGGCGGTGCGCGAGCGCCTGCAAGTCCCGTCCTTGCGCGTCGACCTCGACTGGCCGAGTTACGCCGGCAAGAAGCGCCACCTGCCCTGGTACCTGCTGGCCGCCAAGTGCCTGGCCGGCCATGGCGTGCGCATCCTCATGCACGGCGGCGGCGCGCATACCGCCGGACGCCTGTACAGCGAACAGTTGCTGGCGGCGCTGGAGATCCCGCTCTGCCACGACTGGCTGCAGGTAGAACAGGCCCTGGAGCGCGGCCACCTGGCGTTCATTCCGCTCGGCGCCTGGATGCCGGTGCTGCAACGCATGATCGATCTGCGCAATACCCTCGGCCTGCGCTCGCCGATCCATTCGCTGGTTCGCCTGCTCAACCCCCTGAATGCGGATTGCATCCTGCAGAGCATCTTCCACCCCGGTTACCAGGAAACCCACCGCGAGGCCAGCCGCCTGCTCGGCGACCGGGCCATCGTCATCAAGGGCGAAGGCGGCGAGATCGAAGTCAACCCGGACGTCGTCGCCCACCTGTATGGTTGCGACCAGGGCGAAGCCTGGGACGAGGAATGGCCGGCATTGTCGACGCACCGGCACATGAAGCCGGAACAGCTCGACCCGGGTTTCCTTCGGGCCGTCTGGGACGGCCGCGAAGGCGACGCCTATGGCCACCTGGCGGTGCTCTCCAGCATGGCCCTGGCGCTACGGGCCCTTGGCAAGAATCGCGAAGAAGCCTTCAAGGAAGCCGCGCACTACTGGGCGACCCGAAACGAATCGATCTGATCGATACGAATAGCCCTTTATTTATATAAATTTATCGATCGCCCGACACTAGACTGTTCCTCCAACGACGTATGGAGGAACCCGCTCATGGGACAGTTGATCGATGGCCGCTGGCACGACCAGTGGTATGACACACAGAAAGACGGCCGCTTCCAGCGCGAAAACGCCCAGCGCCGCCATTGGCTGGGCGAGCCGGCGTTCCCCGCCGAGGGCGGGCGCTACCATCTCTATGTCTCGCTGGCCTGCCCCTGGGCCCATCGGACCCTGATCGTGCGCAAGCTGAAGGGGCTGGAGTCGCTGGTGGATGTTTCGGTGGTCAGTTGGCTGATGCGCGAGAACGGCTGGACCTTCGACCCCGCCCACGGCTCCACCGGCGATCGCCTCGACGGCCTGGCCTTTCTGCACCAGCGCTATACCCGCGACGACCCGCACTACAGCGGCCGGGTCACGGTGCCGCTGCTGTGGGACAAGCGGGCGCAGAAGATCGTCAACAACGAATCAGCCGATATCGTCCGCATCTTCAACAGCGCCTTCGACGCCATCGGCGCCAACGCGCTGGACTTCTACCCGGAGCCGCTGCGCGAGGAGATCGAACGCCTCAACGGACGCATCTATCCTGCGGTCAACAACGGCGTGTACCGTGCCGGCTTCGCCACTCGCCAGGACGCCTACGAGGAGGCCTTCGTCCAGTTGTTCGAGGAACTGGACTACCTGGAAGGCTTGCTCGGCGAACGCCGCTACCTGGCCGGCGAATACCTGACCGAGGCCGATATCCGCCTGTTCACCACCCTGGTGCGCTTCGATGCGGTGTACCACGGACACTTCAAGTGCAACCTGCGGCGCATCGAAGACTACCCGAATCTCTCCGGCTGGCTGCGCGAACTGTACCAACGCCCGGGCATCGGCGAGACAGTGGACTTCGAACATATCAAGGGGCACTACTACGCCAGCCACCGCACCATCAACCCGACCGGGATAGTACCGCTGGGCCCGCGTCTCGACCTGGCGCGCGCGCCAGGCCGGGAACGACTTCCCGGCAAGGGCATCTGGGGAGAAGGCTGAAGGCTCAGGCGTCCTCGCGGGCGCCTTCGAACCAGGCCAACTTGTCGCGCAGTTGCACGACTTCGCCGACGATCACCAGGGTCGGCGCATGCACTTCGTGCTCGGCCACCAGCTGCGGCAGGTTTTCCAGGGTTCCGGTGAATACCCGCTGCTGGGCGGTGGTCCCCTGCTGGATCAGCGCCGCCGGGGTCTGGGCGGAGCGACCGTGGGCGACCAGTTGCTCGCAGATCACCGGCAATCCCACCAGGCCCATGTAGAACACCAGGGTCTGGCCAGGCGCTACCAGGTCCTGCCACGGCAGGTCGGTGGTGCCGTCCTTCAGATGACCGGTGACGAAACGAACCGATTGCGCATGATCGCGATGAGTCAGTGGAATCCCGGCGTAGGCCGCGCAGCCGCTGGCCGCGGTGATTCCCGGCACGACCTGGAAAGGTATGCCGTGGGCAGCCAGTTCGTCGATTTCCTCACCGCCGCGGCCGAAGATGAACGGGTCGCCACCCTTCAGGCGCAGCACGCGCTTGCCCTGGCTGGCCAGCTCCACCAGCAGGCGGTTGATCCGATCCTGCGGCACCGCATGTTCGGCACGGCGCTTGCCGACGTACAGGCGTTCGGCATCGCGGCGGCATAATTCGAGGATCGACGGCGCCACCAGGCGATCGTAGAGCACCACGTCGGCCTGCTGCATCAGGCGCAGGGCACGGAACGTCAGCAGGTCCGGATCCCCCGGCCCGGCCCCGACCAGATATACCTCGCCCGTGGCTATGTGCGCGAGGCCGCCGGCCAGGCGCTCTTCCAGGAGACGCTCGGCTTCCGCCGGACGGCCGGCCAGGACACGCTCGGCGATCTCGCCCTGGAACAGGTTTTCCCAGAACACCCGGCGCTGCTGCAGGTCGGGTAGCAATTCCTTGATCCGGTGGCGGAAGCGGCTGGCGAGTCCGGCCAGTTGCCCGTAGGTCGAGGGAATCCAGGTTTCCAGCTTGGCCCGGATCAGCCGCGCCAGCACGGGCGCATCGCCGCCGCTGGAGACCGCCACCACCAGCGGCGAACGGTCGACGATGGCCGGGAAGATCACGCTGCACAGGGCCGGCGCGTCCACCACGTTGACCGGTATCCCGCGCGCATTGGCCGCTCGCGACACCTCGGCGTTCAGCGGTTCGTCGTCGGTGGCGGCGATGATCAGGGCGCAGCCGGGCTGGTCGCCGTCCTGGTAGTCGCGTTCGAGCAGCTCACCGCCGCCCTGCTCCACCAGATGCCGCAGTTCGATGTGGATCTGCGGCGCGACCACGCGCAGGCGCGCGCCGGCGTCGGCCAGCAGGCGCGCCTTGCGCAGGGCGACTTCGCCGCCGCCGACCACCAGCGCGAGGCGCCCTTGCAAGGAGTGGAACAGCGGCAGGAAATCCATGTCAGCCGATCACCTCGATGCCAGCCATGTAGGGCTTGAGGACTTCCGGCACACGGATCGAGCCGTCCGCCTGCTGGTAGTTCTCCAGTACCGCCACCAGGGTGCGGCCGACGGCCAGGCCGGAGCCGTTGAGGGTGTGCACCAGCTCGGGCTTGCCGGTTTCCGGATTGCGGTAGCGGGCCTGCATGCGCCGGGCCTGGAAGTCGCCGCAGTTGGAGCAGGAGGAAATCTCGCGGTACTTGTCCTGGCTGGGAACCCAGACTTCCAGGTCGTAGGTCTTGGTCGCACCGAAGCCCATGTCGCCGGTGCACAGCGCCAGCACCCGATACGGCAACTCGAGCAGTTGCAGGACGCGCTCGGCGTTGGCGGTCAGGCCTTCCAGCGCCTCGTAGGAAGTGGCCGGATCGACGATCTGCACCATCTCCACCTTGTCGAACTGGTGCTGGCGGATCATGCCACGGGTATCGCGCCCGGAGGCGCCGGCCTCGCTGCGGAAGCACGGGGTATGGGCGACGAACTTCAGCGGCAACTGCTTGGCATCGAGGATCTGCCCGGAGACGATGTTGGTCAGCGAAACCTCGGCGGTCGGGATCAGGTAGAGGTCGGCTTCGCCGTCGCGGCCGATCTTGAACAGGTCCTCCTCGAACTTCGGCAACTGGCCGGTGCCCTGCAGCGCCGGAGCCTGGACGAGATAGGGGGTGTAGGCCTCCTCGTAGCCATGCTCGGCGGTATGCAGGTTGATCATGAACTGCGCCAGGGCGCGATGCAGGCGGGCGATCGGGCCGCGCATGAGGGCGAAGCGCGCGCCGGAAAGCTTGGCGGCGGTCTCGAAATCCAGCCAGCCGTGCCGTTCACCGAGGGCGACATGGTCCTTGACCTCGAAATCGAAGGTCTTCGGCGTGCCCCAGCGACGCACTTCGACGTTGGCGTCCTCGTCGGCACCGACCGGCACCGACTCGTGCGGCAGGTTGGGAATGCCCAGCAGCATGGCATCCAGTTCGCCCTGGATAGCGTCCAGCTGGCGCTTGCCTTCCTCCAGTTCGGAGCCCATGCGGTCGACATCGGCCAGCAGCGGCGCGATGTCCTCGCCACGCTGCTTGGCCTGGCCGATCGCCTTGGAACGCGCGTTGCGCTCGGCTTGCAGCTGCTCGGTACGGGTCTGTACCGACTTGCGCTGCTCTTCCAGCGCTTCGATGCGTGCGACATCCAGTTGGAAGCCACGGGTGGCCAGGCGGGCAGCCACTTCTTGCGGCTGGGTGCGTACCAGTTTGGGATCGAGCATGCTCTTTTCTCGTCTCGTGTCGGTTATCGGCGGTTCGTGGCCCGGTTGGCGCTTCGCCGGCCCCGGCGACGTCATCGACGCCGTCGCGGAAGCCTGGCTAGCTCCGCCGAGCCCATACCGCTCAGGATTTTCTGCGTTGGCGGGGACTGGTGCGATCCAGCTCGGCCAGGTGTTCCAGCTTGTCGCGGATCTTCAGTTCCAGGCCCCTCGGCACCGGTTGATAGTAACGCCGCGGCTCCAGATCCTCGGGGAAATAATCCTCTCCGGCGGCATAGGCATCCGGCTCGTCGTGGGCGTAGCGGTATTCCTCGCCATAGCCGAGGCTCTTCATCAATTTGGTCGGCGCGTTGCGCAAGTGCAATGGCACTTCCCGCGAGCCGCTTTCGGCGACGTCGCGCATCGCCGCGTTGAACGCGCTGTACACCGCATTGCTCTTCGGCGCACAGGCCAGGTAGACGATGGCCTGGGCCACCGCCAGCTCGCCTTCGGGGCTGCCCAGGCGCTCCTGCACGTCCCAGGCCGACAGGCACAGGCCGAGGGCGCGAGGATCGGCATTGCCAACCTCCTCGCTGGCCATGCGCACCACCCGCCGGGCGATGTACAGGGGATCGCAGCCGCCGTCGAGCATGCGCGCGAACCAATAGAGTGCCGCATCGGGATTGGAGCCGCGCACCGACTTGTGCAGCGCGCTGATCTGGTCGTAGAACGCCTCGCCGCCCTTGTCGAAACGTCGGCGGGTATCGCCGAGCAGATTCTGCAGCAGCTCGGGGCTGATCTCGCTGCCGTCCTCGGCGAGGTCGGCAGCGTTCTCCAGCAGGTTCAGCAGGCGCCGCCCATCGCCGTCGGCGGCGGCCAGGAGAACCTGGAAGCTCTCCTCCGGCAGCCTCAGCTTGCGCTTGCCGAGGCCCTTGTCCTCGTTCAGCGCGCGGCCCACCAGCTTGCGCAGGGCGGCTTCGTCGAGGCTCTTGAGGACATACACGCGAGCCCGCGAGAGCAGCGCATTGTTCAACTCGAAGGACGGGTTCTCGGTGGTCGCGCCAATGAAGATCAGCGTGCCGTCTTCCACATAGGGCAGGAAGGCATCCTGCTGGCTCTTGTTGAAGCGGTGCACCTCATCGACGAACAGGATGGTCCGGCGCCCGTATTGCGCGGCGTGCTGCTTGGCCACCTCGACCGCCTGGCGGATCTCCTTGACCCCGGACAGCACCGCGGAAATGGTCTCGAAATGGGCGTCCGACACCTGCGCCAGCAGCCGCGCCAGGGTGGTCTTGCCGACTCCCGGCGGGCCCCAGAAGATCATCGAGTGCAGCGCGCCCTGCTCCAGCGCCTCGCGCAAGGGCTTGCCGCGGGCCAGCAGGTGTTCCTGCCCCACGTACTCGTCCAGGTTTGCGGGCCTCAGCCGTGCCGCCAGGGGCTGCGCGACGGGCTCGCTGCGGAACAGATCCACGGCTTGCGCTTACTCCTGGATCACGTCGACGCCCGGCGGAACGTCGAAGGTGAATTGCTTGGCATCCAGCGCCTCGTTCATCTTCACGTCGAAGAACAGGATGTTGGTGCGCTGGCCGACGCCATCGATCATCTGCATGTCGTTCACCTTGCCGCTGCGGAACGACAGGCGCAAGGTGTCGAAGAGGGTGTCCTTGGTCTTCGGCTTGAGCACGAAATCGACTACGTTGCCGCCTTCCTTGTAGGTGATGGCGAAGCTTTCGCTGATCTTCGAGATGTCGCCGGAGAGCAGCAGCGCCGGCGTCTGGGTCAGGCGCTGATCGAGCTTCTGGATGGTCACCTGCTCCAGGTCCGGGTCGTACAGCCAGACCTTCTCGCCGTTGGAAATGAGCAATTGCTCGTTCGGCGCATCGGTATGCCAGCGGAACAGTCCCGGCCGCTTCAGGCTCAGTTGGCCGGCGGTTTCCTGCAGGCGCGTGCCGCTACCGTCCAGGGTCAGCTGGGAAAAACGCGCGGTCAGGGTCTGGGCCTTGTTCAGCAGGCCGGTCAGGCGCTGGACGGCGGCGCTGTCGTCGGCATGGGCCAGCGAAGCGCCCATGGCCAGGGCGGCAACGAACAACGTGCGGATCAGTCGCATCGGAATCCTCTAAAACCTGTCGGGTTCAATCACGAACCGGCGCCGGCGCGATGACTTCGCGGGAGCCGTTGGTATTCATCGGGGTGACCACGCCGGCCATCTCCATCGCCTCGATCATCCGCGCGGCGCGGTTGTAGCCAATTTTCAGCTTGCGTTGCACGGCGGAGATCGATGCCCGGCGACTCTCGGTGACGAAACGTACCGCCTCGTCGTAGAGCGGGTCGTCCTCGCTGCCTTCGCCGGAGCCGTCGCCGCCATCGAAGGAACCGCCACCGCCGCCGCCTTCGTCGACGCCAGCGAGGATGTCCTCGATGTAGTCGGGCGCGCCGCGCAGCTTCCAGGCCTCGACCACCCGGTGCACCTCGTCGTCGGAAACGAAGGCGCCATGTACGCGAATCGGCAGGCCTGTGCCCGGCGGCAGGTAGAGCATGTCGCCGTGGCCGAGCAGTTGCTCGGCGCCACCCTGGTCGAGGATGGTGCGCGAGTCGATCTTGCTGGAGACCTGGAAGGCGATCCGGGTCGGGATGTTGGCCTTGATCAGGCCGGTGATCACGTCCACCGACGGCCGCTGGGTCGCCAGGATCAGGTGGATACCGGCCGCCCGCGCCTTCTGCGCGATACGGGCGATAAGCTCCTCGACCTTCTTGCCGACGATCATCATCATGTCGGCGAATTCGTCGACCACCACCACGATGGTCGGCAGGGTGCTCAGCTGCGGCGGCTCGTCGTCCGGGCTTTCGCGACGGAACAGCGGGTCGGTCAGCGGCGTGCCGGCCTCCTCGGCGTCCTTCACCTTGCGGTTGAAGCCAGCCAGGTTGCGCACGCCCATGGCCGCCATCAGGCGGTAGCGCCGCTCCATCTCCGCCACGCTCCAGCGCAGGGCGTTGGCGGCTTCCTTCATGTCGGTGACCACCGGACAGAGCAGGTGCGGGATCCCTTCGTAGATCGACAGTTCGAGCATCTTCGGGTCGATCATGATCAGTCGCGCCTCGCTCGGCGTGGACTTGAACAGGATCGACAGGAGCATGGCGTTGACCCCCACCGACTTACCGGAGCCGGTGGTACCGGCCACCAGCAGGTGCGGCATCTTCGCCAGGTCGGTGATGATCGGCCGACCGCCGATGTCGTGGCCCAGGGCCAGCGGCACGGTGGACTTGTGCTCGTCGTACTCCGGCGACGACAGCACTTCGGAGAAGCGCACCATCTGCCGGTCTTCGTTGGGAATCTCGATGCCGACGGTGGTCTTGCCGGGAATCACTTCCACCACCCGCACGCTGATCACCGCCAGCGAGCGCGCCAGGTCCTTGGCCAGGTTGGAAATGCGGCTGACCTTGACCCCCGCCGCGGGCTGGATCTCGAAACGGGTGATCACGGGGCCCGGATGCACCGAATCCACGCTGACCTCGACTCCGAACTCCTTCAGCTTGATCTCCAGCAGGCGCGACATCGCCTCCAGCGACTCGGGCGAGTAGCTCTTCTGCTTCACTTCCGCCGGGTCGAGCAGCGACAGCGGCGGCAGGGTGCCCTCCACCGCCGTATCGACGAACAGCGGCGCCTGCTTCTCTTTCAGCACGCGCTTGCTCGGCTCCGGGGCCTTCGGCGGCGGTGGCGGATCGATCTTCGGCGGCGGGCGCTTCTCCCGCTCGCTCATGTGCTTGGCCAGGGCCTCTTCGCGTTCCAGCAGGCGCTCCTTGGCCTTGGACTGTTCGCGGCGGTCCGGCACGCTCGGCGCCACCACCTCGGCGACACGCTCGTCGACCTCGCGCAGTTGCGCGACCAGTTGCTTGCGCTCGGCGCGCGCGCCCATCCAGCGATTGAAGGCGTTCTGGATCAGTTCGAAGAAGTCCAGGGTGATCTTGCCGGTGACATCCATCACCTTGAACCAGGAGAGGTCGGCGAACACCGTCAGGCCGAAGAGGAACAGGGCGAAGAACACCAGCGTGCTGCCCTGCACGTTCAGCGCATCCACCGCGACGCGGCCCAGGCTCTGGCCGATGGCGCCGCCGGCCGAGGCGCTGGCCGGCATGTGGCCGCTGGCGTGGAAATGGATGTAGGCCAGTGCCGAGCCGGCCAGGATCAGGAAGATCAGCCCGACCAGGCGCCAGGAAAACAGCCAGGTGTTCCATTCCCACGGCAGGTTGCGGCGGCGGAATACCTGCCAGGTCTTGATGCCCAGCAACAGCGGAAAGAGGTAGGCGAAGTAGCCGAGCGTCATGAACAGGATATCGGCGGATACCGCACCGAGCCGACCGGCGGCATTCTGCACCTGGTCAACCTGGCTCGAGTGACTCCAGCTCGGATCGGCCGGGTCATAGGTGAGCAGAGCCATCCACAAGTAGAGGCAGAGCGCGCCCAGCGCGATCAGGACCCCTTCCTTCAGGCGGGAATGCAGTTGCTGACGCCATGCGGCGGCATGGCTCGCGGTGGTCGAATCCTTCAAATCGCTATTTTTCCTGCGCACGGCTGGTGCTTTAGAAGCTGTCTTGGTCAAAACGCGCCTATTGTACGGCTTTAGGGAAACTCTGAAAAATCACACCCGAAATCAGCGGCAATCCGTGCGTGGCTGATCCCGGCCCCGGGGTTTTGCCGGCCTTTTGCGGATAGGTGTAGCATAGCCGGCAGAACTCTTCAGGCGGCTCCATTGGAGCACGCATTTTCTTATGTGACAAAGGCTTATGGAGTCTTTTTATGAGTGAAGTCAAGCATTCGCGCCTCATCATCCTGGGCTCCGGTCCGGCCGGCTATACCGCCGCCGTGTACGCCGCACGCGCCAATCTCAAGCCAGTGGTGATCACCGGCATCCAGCCAGGCGGCCAGCTGACCACCACCACCGAAGTCGACAACTGGCCGGGCGACGTCGAAGGCCTTACCGGCCCGGCGCTGATGACCCGCATGCAGCAGCACGCCGAGCGTTTCGACACCGAGATCGTCTACGACCACATCCACACCGCCGAGTTGCAACAGCGCCCCTTCACACTGAAGGGCGATAGTGGCACTTATACCTGCGATGCATTGATCATTGCCACCGGTGCCTCCGCGCAATACCTGGGCATGTCGTCGGAAGAAGCCTTCATGGGCAAGGGCGTTTCCGCCTGCGCCACCTGCGACGGCTTCTTCTACCGCAACCAGGTGGTCTGCGTGGTCGGCGGCGGCAATACCGCCGTCGAGGAAGCGCTGTACCTGGCCAACATCGCCAAGGAAGTCCACCTGATCCACCGTCGCGACAAGCTGCGTTCGGAGAAAATCCTCCAGGACAAGCTGTTCGACAAGGCCGAGAACGGCAACGTGCGCCTGCACTGGAACACCACCCTGGACGAGGTGCTGGGCGACGCCAGCGGCGTCACCGGCGTACGCCTGAAGAGCACCATCGACGGCAGCACCAGCGAACTGTCGCTGGCCGGCGTGTTCATCGCCATCGGCCACAAGCCGAACACCGACCTGTTCCAGGGCCAACTGGAAATGCGCGACGGCTACCTGCGGATCCACGGCGGCAGCGAAGGCAACGCCACCCAGACCAGCATCGAAGGCGTGTTCGCCGCCGGCGACGTGGCCGACCACGTCTACCGCCAGGCCATCACTTCCGCCGGCGCCGGCTGCATGGCCGCGCTGGATGCCGAAAAATACCTCGACGACCATTGATCGGACCCGGGGGAGGCCCGCCCTCCCCTACCCCGCCATGCTGACCTGGCTTTCCCGCACCGACTTCGACTTTCCGCCCCTCGACAAGGCCCTGCAGGAGCCCAACGGGCTGCTCGCGGCCGGAGGCGACCTCAATCCGCAACGCCTGGTCGCAGCCTATCGCCACGGCTGCTTCCCCTGGTACCAGGATGGCCAGCCGATCCTCTGGTGGTCGCCCGACCCGCGCACCGTCCTGTTCCCCGACGAACTGCACGTTTCCCGCAGCCTGGCCAAGTGCCTGCGCCAGCAACGCTTCGAAGTCACTTTCAACCATGACTTCCGGGCGGTGATCCAGGCTTGTGCCGCGCCGCGTGACTACGCCGACGGCACCTGGATCACCACGCCGATGCAACTGGCCTACCAGGAGCTGCACCTGCGCGGAATTGCCCACTCCGTGGAAGTCTGGCAGGAGCGACAACTGGTCGGCGGCCTCTACGGCCTGGCCATGGGCAGGCTGTTCTTCGGCGAATCGATGTTCAGCCGCGCCGACAACGCTTCCAAGGTCGGCTTCGTCACGCTGGTCCGCCATCTGCGCGACGCCGGCTTCGTCCTCATCGACTGCCAGATGCCGACCCGCCACCTGCACAGCCTGGGCGCCCGCGCCATCAGCCGGGGGGAATTCGCCGACTACCTGCAACGCTATCGCGACCAGCCTCCTACCGGCGACCTGGATTTTTAGGCGAGTTTCCGTGCCTGGCATAAACTTGCTTATGGGTCCCTGCTGGAGTTCACCATGACCGAACTCGCCCGACTGAAGTTCTACGCGACGCAACCGCACCCGTGCAGCTACCTGCCCGAGGAGCAGGCAACCACCCTGTTCCTCGATCCCAGCCAGCCCATGGACACGCAGCTGTACGCCTCGCTGTCGGAAGTCGGCTTCCGCCGTAGCGGCGACCATCTCTATCGTCCGCACTGCCAGCATTGCACCGCCTGCATCGCCGCGCGCATACCGGTCGCCGACTTCAGCCCGAACCGCCAGCAGCGGCGCATCCTCAAGCGCAATGCGGAACTGCAGGTGATCCGCAAGCGACCGAGCTTCAACGAGGAGTACTACGACCTCTATCGGCGCTACATCGAGCAACGCCACGCCGACGGCGACATGTATCCGCCCAGCCGCGACCAGTTCGCCACCTTCCTGGTCCGCGACCTGCCCTTCTGCTGCTTCTTCGAGTTCCGCCTGCATGGCCGCCTGCTGGCCATAGCCGTGACGGACGTGCTGCCGAACGGACTCTCGGCCGTCTATACCTTCTACGATCCCGACGAAGAGCAGCGCAGCCTGGGACGCTACGCGATCCTCTGGCAGATCGCCGAGACCGAACGCCTGGGCCTGCAGGCCGTCTACCTGGGCTACTGGATCAAGAATTGCCGCAAGATGAACTACAAGACCCAGTACCGGCCCATCGAACTGTTCGTCAACCAGCGCTGGGTCGCCCTCACCTGATAGCCGTGTGGCGCTATTGTCGATTTTCTGGCACAATGCACGCCGCTTTTCACGGCCCACCTCTCATTGAAAGGGCCACCCATAGATACCGAGGGCTCTACTGCATGTCGAAAGAAGACAGCTTCGAAATGGAAGGTACTGTCGTCGACACCCTGCCCAACACCATGTTCCGTGTGGAGTTGGAAAATGGGCACGTCGTCACCGCGCACATCTCCGGCAAAATGCGCAAGAACTACATCCGCATCCTCACCGGCGACAAGGTCCGCGTGGAACTGACGCCCTACGACCTGAGCAAGGGCCGCATCACCTACCGCGCCCGCTGAGTCGACACGAGCCGCTGCGGCTCGCCGATTGCAAAAGAAAACGCCCGGCATCTGCCGGGCGTTTTCGTTGCCGCGCTCGGATCAGGCGGGCTCCGCCGCCGTGATCTCGAACTCGAAGGCCAGCTCGTCGCCCTTCAGGTCGACATGCACCAGGCCGCCATGCTCGGCCAGCTCGCCGAACAGGATCTCCTCGGCCAACGGCCGCTTGATCTTGTCCTGGATAAGCCGCGCCATCGGTCGCGCACCCATCTGCACGTCGTAGCCCTTCTCCGCCAGCCAGCCGCGCGCCGCATCGCTGACCTCGAGCTGGACGCGCTTGTCCTCCAGCTGCGCCTGCAGCTCGGTGAGGAACTTGTCGACCACGCTCTTGATCGTCTCGGTGCTCAGGCGGCCGAACTGGATGATGGTATCCAGGCGGTTGCGGAACTCCGGGGTGAAGCTCTTCTTGATCACTTCCATCGCATCGGTGGTGTGATCCTGCTGGTTGAAGCCGATCGACGCGCGCGCCGCCACTTCCGCGCCGGCGTTGGTGGTCATGATCAGGATGATGTTGCGGAAGTCCGCCTTGCGCCCGTTGTTGTCGGTCAGGGTGCCGTGGTCCATCACCTGCAGCAGCAGGTTGAAGACCTCCGGGTGAGCCTTCTCGATCTCGTCGAGCAGCAACACGCAGTGCGGGGTCTTGGTGATCGCCTCGGTGAGCAGGCCGCCCTGGTCGAAGCCGACGTAGCCCGGAGGCGCACCGATCAGCCGCGACACGGTATGCCGCTCCATGTACTCGGACATGTCGAAGCGCACCAGCTCCACGCCCAAGGCCTTCGCCAACTGCCGCGCCACCTCGGTCTTGCCCACGCCGGTGGGACCGGCGAAGAGGAACGAGCCGACCGGCTTGTCCGGCGCCTTGAGCCCGGCCCGGGACAGCTTGATCGCCGTGGACAGCGACTCGATGGCGTCGTCCTGGCCGAACACGGTCAGCTTGAGGTCGCGCTCGAGGTTGCGCAGCAACTCCTTGTCGGAGGTGGTGACGTGTTTCGGCGGGATCCGCGCGATCTTCGCCACGATATCCTCGACCTGCGCCACCTCGATGCGCTTCACGCGCTTCTCTTCCGGCTGCAGGCGCTGGTAGGCGCCCGCCTCGTCGATGACGTCGATGGCCTTGTCCGGCATGTGCCGGTCGTTGATATAGCGCGCCGCCAGCTCGGCCGCGGCGCGCAGCGCCTCGTCGCTGTACTCGATGTGGTGATGCTGCTCGAAGCGCCCCTTGAGGCCCTTGAGGATGCCATAGGTATCTTCCACCGACGGCTCGGTCACGTCGACCTTCTGGAAGCGCCGCGCCAAGGCCCGGTCCTTCTCGAAGATGCCGCGGAACTCCTGGAAGGTGGTCGAGCCGATGCAGCGGATCTCGCCCGAGGACAAGACCGGCTTGAGCAGGTTGGAGGCGTCCATTACCCCGCCGGATGCCGCACCGGCGCCGATGATGGTATGGATCTCGTCGATGAACAGCACCGCGTGCGGGCGCTTGCGCAACTCGTTGAGCAAGGCCTTGAAGCGCTTCTCGAAGTCGCCGCGGTACTTGGTACCCGCGAGCAAGGCACCCAGGTCGAGGGAGTAGACCACGCTGTCGGCCAGCAGGTCCGGCACCTGGCCATCGACGATGCGCTTGGCCAGGCCTTCGGCGATGGCAGTCTTGCCGACCCCCGCCTCGCCTACCAGCAGCGGGTTGTTCTTGCGCCGGCGGGCAAGGATCTGCGCCACCCGCTCGACTTCATGCTCGCGCCCCACCAGCGGGTCGATCCGCCCCTGGCGAGCCAGTTCGTTGAGGTTGCTGGCATAGGCGTCCAGCGGATGGTTGGACGTGGCCGACTCGCCACCTTCCTCATCCTGCATATCCTGCTCCCCATCCTGCGGATGTTCGGCATGCCCGGGCACCTTGGAGATGCCGTGGGCGATGTAGTTCACCACATCGATACGCGCGATGCTCTGCTGCTTGAGCAGGAACACCGCCTGGCTTTCCTGTTCGCTGAAGATCGCCACCAGGACATTGGCCCCGGTCACTTCGCGCTTGCCGGAACTCTGCACGTGGAACACCGCACGCTGCAGGACGCGCTGGAAGCCCAGCGTCGGCTGGGTTTCGCGCTCGTCGTCGTGCTGCGGGATCAGCGGCGTGGTGGAATCGATGAATTCCTGCAGGTCGCGCCGCAGCTTGTCCAGGTTGGCACCGCACGCACGCAATACCGTTGCCGCCGCCTCATTGTCCAGCAAGGCCAGCAGCAGGTGCTCAACCGTCATGAATTCATGGCGTTTGGCCCTCGCCTCCTTGAAGGCGAGATTGAGGGTGACTTCGAGCTCTCGATTCAACATGGCTTCACCTCGCTCCCAAACATCCGATCAACTGTCTTTCTCTATCTCGCAGAGCAATGGATGCTGGCTCTCCCGTGCATACTGATTGACCTGCATCGCCTTGGTTTCGGCCACGTCCCGGGTAAACAAGCCGCAGACCGCCTTACCCTGAGTATGTACCGTCAACATGATCTTGGTGGCTTTTTCCCGGTCCATGTTGAAGAACACTTCCAGCACTTCAACAACAAAGTCCATCGGCGTGTAATCGTCGTTGAACAGTACCACCTTATACAACGGTGGCGGCTGTAATACAGGCTTCGACTCCTGTACCGCGAGCCCCGCCCCTTCGTCCTCGTGTTCATGAGGCTCGGGATGGTCCTGATTGAATGTTAGTCGAATCTGGCTAGGTGCATGCATGAGGAAAAAAAGCTTTGCCTTTCTGGAAAGTTATGGACCGACATGATGTTGATCCGTTTCTCAGGCGTATGGTTCAGCGCCTTGACTAACTGCAAAAGGGTGTTACAAACAATGGAATACCCCTACAGGGTATCAGGGGTTCCGCACCCGTCTCGACCCAGGTCGGACGCGGGATCGTAGTGGATGATACTCCAGCGTTGGAGTCCTTTGCAGAGGGATATGAGCATGCTCAGCGGTAAGGTCAAGTGGTTCAACAACGCCAAGGGCTACGGGTTCATCCTGGCCGAGGGCCGAGATGAGGACCTGTTCGCCCATTACTCGGCCATTCAGATGGACGGTTACAAGACACTCAAGGCGGGCCAGCCGGTCAATTTCGAGATCATCCAGGGACCGAAGGGACTGCATGCCATCAACATCAGCCCCGCCACCGCGACAACCGCCGCACCCTCCGCCCCCGCCCCGCAGGAAGAGCCGCAGGCGACGCCCATCGAAGCCTGACCCCAACGCGGATGCGGAAATGAAAAAGGCCGGTGCGAACCGGCCTTTTTCTCGTTCGGGCGCTAGCCCTTCCTACATCTTGGCGATCATCGCGTCGCCGAACTCCGAGCAGGACAGCAGGGTCGCGCCGTCCATCAGGCGTTCGAAGTCATAGGTCACGGTCTTGGCGGCGATCGCCCCGTTGGTGCCCTTGATGATCAGGTCGGCCGCCTCGGTCCAGCCCATGTGGCGCAGCATCATCTCCGCGGAGAGGATCAGCGAACCCGGGTTGACCTTGTCCTGGCCGGCGTACTTCGGCGCGGTGCCGTGGGTCGCCTCGAACATGGCCACCGAATCGGACAGGTTGGCGCCGGGCGCGATGCCGATGCCGCCGACCTCGGCCGCCAGGGCGTCGGAGAGATAGTCGCCGTTCAGGTTCAGGGTGGCGATCACGTCGTACTCGGCGGGGCGCAGCAGGATCTGCTGCAACATGGCGTCGGCGATCACGTCCTTGACCACGACGTTCTTGCCGGTCTTCGGATTCTTGAACTGCATCCACGGACCGCCGTCCAGCAGCTCGGCGCCGAATTCATCGCGCGCGACTTCGTAGCCCCAATCCTTGAAGGCACCCTCGGTGAACTTCATGATGTTGCCCTTGTGCACCAGGGTCACCGAACTGCGGTCGTTGTCGACGGCGTATTGCAGGGCCTTGCGCACCAGGCGCTTGGTGCCTTCCTGGGAAACCGGCTTGATGCCGATGCCGCAGTTCTCGGTGAAGCGGATCTTCTTGACGCCCATTTCCTCGGTGAGGAACTTGATAACCTTCTCCGCCTCCGGCGAACCGGCCTTCCACTCGACGCCGGCATAGATGTCCTCGGAGTTCTCGCGGAAGATCACCATGTCCACGTCGCCAGGCTTCTTCACCGGGCTGGGCACGCCTTCGAACCAGCGTACCGGCCGCTGGCAGACGTAGAGATCGAGTTGCTGGCGCAGGGCCACGTTCAGGGAGCGGATGCCGCCACCGACCGGGGTGGTCAGCGGGCCCTTGATGGAAACCACGTAGTCGCGCACGGCGTCCAGGGTTTCCTGGGGCAGCCAGGTGTCCTGGTCATAGACCTGGGTGGCCTTCTCGCCGGCGTAGACTTCCATCCAGGCGATCTTGCGCTCGCCCTTGTATGCTTTTTCCACTGCAGCGTCGACAACCTTGATCATGACCGGGCTGATATCGACGCCGATGCCATCACCCTCGATGAACGGGATGATCGGGTTCTTCGGTACGCTCAAGGACATGTCGGCATTCACAGTGATTTTGTCACCGGTCGCCGGCACCTGGATCTTTTGGTATCCCATGCTGAACTCCGTGTTGTGGTTAAAACCCTGTTGCAGCCTTCTAGGGTAGCCCAGTTGTCCGCCCGGAAACCACATCTTCCTTAGTCTAAACAGGCGAGCGCATCAGCCCGGCGAGAGGGTGGTATACTGCGCGCCATGACTTCGCAGTCATCGAGGTCCGAGCAGTCTGGGACCAGACCCTCTCCCCTCGCAGCGTCGGGTTCGCCACCATGAGCCCGCCGTACAACGCTCTACTGGCGCCCCTATATCCCGCGGCATATCTCGATTTCGATTCAACCCGATGTTGAGCGAAGGCATCGCGTCCACCAACGCGTATCGAGACTCTGTGCGCGCCCAGCAAAAAAGAGAGTTACCGTAGATGTCCATCCGCTCGAAGATCACCTACACCTTCACCGACGAAGCACCCGCGCTCGCCACCTACTCGCTCCTCCCCATCGTCAAGGCCTTTGCCGCTTCCGCCGGCATCGACGTCGAGACCAGCGACATCTCTCTTGCAGGACGCATCCTGGCCAACTTCGCCGACCGCCTCGAAGCCGACCAGCGTATCGAAGACGACCTCGCCCGCCTGGCGGTCCTGGCCACCTCGCCCGACGCCAATATCATCAAGCTGCCCAACATCAGCGCCTCGGTGCCCCAGCTGAAAGGCGCGATCGCCGAGCTGCAGGGCCTGGGCTACAAGGTTCCCGACTTCCCGGAAGACCCGCAGACCGACGAAGAGAAAGAGGTTCGCGCACGCTACGCGAAGATCCTCGGCAGCGCCGTGAACCCGGTCCTGCGCGAAGGCAACTCCGACCGTCGCGCGCCTGCCGCGGTGAAGGCCTACGCCCGCAAGCACCCGCACTCCATGGGCAAGTGGAGCATGGCCTCGCGCTCCCACGCCGACTACATGCGCGGCGGCGACTTCTTCTCCAGCGAACAGTCCATCACCATGGCCAAGGCCGGTGACGTGCGCATCGAGTTCGTCGGCAAGGACGGCAAGGTCGAGGTCAAGAAGCAACTGAGCCTGCAGGAAGGCGAAGTGCTCGACAGCATGTTCATGAGCTGCGGCAAGCTGCGCGACTTCTTCGAGAAGACCCTGCAGGACTGCAAGGAAACCGGCGTCATGTGGTCCCTGCACGTCAAGGCGACCATGATGAAGATTTCCCACCCGATCGTCTTCGGACATGCGGTGAGCGTCTACTACAAGGACGTCTTCGACAAGTGGGGCCAACTCTTCGAAGAGCTCGGCGTGAACCCGAACAACGGTATCTCCAGCGTCTACGACAAGATCAAGTCGCTGCCCGCCTCCCAGCAGGAAGAGATCCTCCACGACATCCACGAGGTGTACAGCCACCGCCCGGAAATGGCGATGGTCGACTCCGTGAAAGGCATCACCAACCTGCACATTCCGAGCGACGTCATCGTCGACGCCTCGATGCCGGCGATGATCCGCAACTCCGGCCAGATGTGGGGCAAGGACGGCAAGCAGAAAGACACCAAGGCGGTAATGCCGGAAAGCACCTACGCCCGCATCTACCAGGAGATGATCAACTTCTGCAAGACCAACGGCGCCTTCGACCCGACCACCATGGGCAGCGTGCCGAACGTCGGCCTGATGGCGCAGAAGGCCGAGGAATACGGCTCCCACGACAAGACCTTCGAAATGACCGCCGACGGCACCATGCGCGTGGTCCTGGCCGACGGCAGCGTGCTGATGCAGCACGAGGTGGAGACCGGCGACATCTGGCGCGCCTGCCAGACCAAGGACGCGCCGATCCGCGACTGGGTCAAGCTGGCCGTCACCCGCGCCCGCCAGTCCGACACCCCGGCGATCTTCTGGCTGGACCCGGAGCGCGCCCACGACCGCGAACTGCGCAAGAAGGTCGAGCTGTACCTCAAGGACCACGACCTGACCGGCCTCGACATCAGCATCATGGGCTACAACGAGGCCATTCGCGTCAGCATGGAACGCCTGATCCGCGGCAAGGACACCATCTCGGTGACCGGCAACGTCCTGCGCGACTACCTGACCGACCTGTTCCCGATCATGGAACTGGGCACCTCGGCCAAGATGCTCTCCATCGTTCCGCTGATGGCGGGCGGCGGCATGTACGAAACCGGCGCCGGCGGCTCGGCACCCAAGCACGTCCAGCAACTGGTGGAAGAGAACTACCTGCGCTGGGACTCCCTGGGCGAGTTCCTGGCCCTGGCCGTGTCCCTGGAGGAAACCGGGATCAAGACCGGCAACGCCAAGGCCAAGCTGCTCGGCAAGGCGCTGGACGAAGCCACCGGCAAGCTGCTGGACAACAACAAGTCGCCGTCGCGCAAGGTCGGCGACATCGACAACCGCGGCAGCCACTTCTACCTGGCGATGTACTGGGCCCAGGCCCTGGCCGCCCAGGACGAAGACGCCGAACTGAAAGCGCACTTCGCACCGCTGGCCAAGGCCCTGACCGAGCAGGAAGCGACCATCGTCGCCGAACTCAATGCGGTCCAGGGCAAGCCGGCCGAGATCGGCGGCTACTATCGCTCCAACCCGGAGCTGACCAGCAAGGTGATGCGCCCCAGCGCCACCTTCAACGCAGCGATCGACAGCCTGGCCTGATGGCGTCACGCTGACGAAGCAGAAACCCCGGGCCTACGCTCGGGGTTTCTTTTTATCGAGGCCTTTTCCGTACCGAGGAGACATCCATGAGCTGGCATCCCCATGTCACCGTAGCGACCATCGTCGAGGACCAGGGCCGCTTCCTGCTGGTCGAGGAACAGGCCGACGGCCGCGAGGTGCTGAACCAGCCCGCCGGGCACCTGGAGCCCGCCGAAAGCCTGCTCGAGGCCGCCCTGCGCGAAACCCTCGAGGAAACCGGCTGGGAGGTCGAGCTGAGCGCCGTCACCGGCATCTACCTGTACACCGCCCCGTCCAACGGCGTCACCTACCAGCGCGTATGCTTCGCCGCCCGCCCCGTGCGCCACCATCCCGAACGCGCCCTCGACGACGGCATCATCGGCCCGCGCTGGCTGACCCGCGACGAACTGGCCGCCCAGCCGCAGCGCTGGCGCAGCCACCTGGTGCTGCGCTGCATCGACGACTACCTGGCCGGCGGCCGCTATCCCCTGGCGCTGATCCGCGACACCCACGTGTCGCCCTCCCTGCCCCAGGCCTGATAGAATCCGCGTTTTACGAATTCGCCCGTGACGCCTGATCGCTATGTCTGAATCCGCCCCCACCCCACGCCGCGAGCGCGTGATCGTCGGCATGTCCGGCGGCGTCGACTCGTCCGTCTCCGCCCTGCTCCTGTTGCAGCAGGGCTATCAGGTCGAAGGCCTGTTCATGAAGAACTGGGACGAGGACGACGGCACCGAATACTGTACCGCCCGCGAGGACCTGGCCGACGCCCAGGCCGTCTGCGACCGGATCGGCATCAAGCTGCACACGGCGAACTTCGCCGCGGAATACTGGGATAACGTGTTCGAGCATTTCCTTGCCGAGTACAAGGCAGGCCGTACGCCGAACCCGGACATCCTCTGCAACCGCGAAATCAAGTTCAAAGCGTTCCTCGACTACGCGCTGATGCTCGGCGCGGACCTGATCGCCACCGGCCACTATGTGCGGCGCCGCGACCGCGACGGGCGCACCGAGCTGCTCAAGGGCCTGGACCCGAACAAGGACCAGAGCTACTTCCTGCACGCGGTGGGCGGCGAGCAGATCGCCCGCAGCCTGTTCCCCGTCGGCGAACTGGAGAAGCCGGAAGTCCGCGCCATCGCCGAGAAGCATGGCCTCGCCACGGCGAAGAAGAAGGACTCCACGGGCATCTGCTTCATTGGCGAGCGACGCTTCACCGATTTCCTCAAGCAGTACCTGCCGGCCCAACCGGGCGACATCGAGACCACCGAAGGCAAGGTCATCGGTCGCCACAGCGGCCTGATGTACCACACCATCGGCCAGCGCCAGGGCCTCGGCATCGGCGGTCTCAAGGAAGCCGGCGACGATCCCTGGTACGTGCTCGGCAAGGACCTGCAACGCAACGTGCTGCTGGTCGGCCAGGGCAACGACCACCCGCTGCTGTTCTCCCGCGCCCTGCTGGCCTCGCGAATCTACTGGGTCAACCCGGTCGAACTGGAGCGGCCGCGCCGCCTGCGGGCCAAGGTGCGCTACCGGCAGAGCGACCAGGACTGCGTCCTGGAGAAAACCGCCGAAGGCTACCGCGCGGTGTTCGACGAACCGCAGCGCGCAGTGACCCCGGGGCAATCGGTGGTGTTCTACGACGGCGACGTCTGCCTCGGCGGCGGCGTGATCGAAACGGCGGAAGCCTGGGATTTCGGAGGACGCCCGTGAGCGATCCGCGACAGCAACTGATTGCCCTCGGCGCCGTCTTCGAATCCGCAGCCCTGGTCGACAAGCTGGCACGCACCGGGCAGATCAGCGAAGCCCCGCTGGGCTGCATGCTCGGCAGCCTGCTGGCGCGCAACCCGGCCAGCACCCTGGACGTCTACGGTGGCGACAGCCTCAACCTGCGCGACGGCTTCAAGGCCCTGGCCAGCGCCCTGGAGCGCAAGCCCGGCAGCCTGCAGCGCGAACCGCTGCGCTACGCCCTGGCGATGCTGACCCTGGAACGGCAACTGGACAAGCGCGGCGACATGCTCGACCTGATCGGCCAGCGCCTCGACCAGGTCGAACAGCAGGTCCAGCACTTCGGCCTGGTCCACGAGAACGTCATCGCATCGTTCGCCAGCATCTACCAGGACACCCTCAGCACCTTCCGCCAGCGCATCCAGGTACACGGCGACATGCGCCATCTGCAGGTCAGCAGCAACGCCGCGCGGATCCGCGCCCTGCTGCTCGCCGGCATCCGCTCGGCGCGGCTCTGGCGGCAACTGGGCGGCAGCCGCTGGCAGATGGTGTTCAGCCGGCGCCGGCTACTCAACGAACTCTATCCCCTGCTGCGCGGCTAGCCATGGCCGGGAGCCAGCCGCAACGGCGCAACAGCCCGACCCAGGGCGCCGCCATGCTGGCTCTTTCGGCGCTGTTCTTCGCCCTGATGGGCGGCCTGATCCGCGAGGCCTCCAGCACCGTCAACAACGAAACCGTGGTGTTCTTCCGCAACCTCGTCGGCGTGCTGTTCTTCCTGCCCCTGGCGCTGACTCGCGGCATCGGCCCGCTGCGCACCCGCCGCCCGCTATCGCACCTGCTGCGCACCACCTACGGCCTGGGCGGCATGTACTGCTACTTCTACGCCCTCGCCCACCTACCGCTGACCGACGCCATGCTGTTCAGCTATGCCGCGCCGGTGTTCACGCCGCTGATCGCACACCTGTGGATCAAGGAGCCGCTGACCCGCCGCATGATGGTCGCCACCCTGGTCGGCTTCCTCGGCGTGCTGCTGGTGGCCAGGCCCAGCGGCGCGGTAGTGGCGCCGATCGCCCTGGTCGGCATCGCCTCCAGCCTGATGGCCGCCTGTGCCTTCGTCTCGATCCGCGAAATGAGCGACAGCGAGCCGGCCTATCGCATCGTCTTCTACTTCGCCCTGTTCGGCACCCTGTTCTCCGCCGTGCCGCTGGCCTGGGCCTGGCAGCCGCTGAACGGCCAGGAACTGCTCCTGCTGCTCGGCGCCGGACTGTTCGCCAGCCTCGGCCAACTGACCATGTCGCAGGCCTATGCCCTGGCCTCCCCGGGAGTGATCGGACCGATCGCCTACATGGCCATCGTTTTCGCTGGGGTGATCGCCTGGCTGCGCTGGGACGAACTGCCCAGCCACACGTCGCTGCTCGGCGCCGCCCTGATCTTCGCCGCCAGCCTGATCCCCCTGCTGGGCAACCGCCCCGCCGAAAGGCCCCGCTGAATGCCCCACCGGGGCGCACCTTTCATGTATGATATGCGCCCCTTTTTCGTTGACTTCCAGCCACGAGAACGTCTCATGCAGCTTTCCTCGCTCACCGCGGTATCCCCCGTCGATGGCCGCTATGCCGGCAAAACCAGCAGCCTGCGTCCGATCTTCAGCGAATACGGCCTGATCCGTTTCCGCGTCATGGTGGAAGTCCGCTGGCTGCAGCGCCTCGCCGCCCACGCCGGGATTCCCGAGGTCGCGCCGTTCTCCGCCGAAGCCAACGCCCTGCTCGACAGCCTGGCCAGCGACTTCCAGCTGGAACACGCCGAACGCATCAAGGAAATCGAGCGCACCACCAACCACGACGTGAAAGCCGTGGAGTACCTGCTCAAGGAACAGGCCGCCAAGCTCCCGGAGCTGGCCGCGGTCAGCGAGTTCATCCACTTCGCCTGCACCTCCGAGGACATCAACAACCTGTCCCACGCCCTGATGCTCCGCGAGGGTCGCGACAGCGTGCTGCTGCCGCTGATGCGCCAGATCGCCGAGGCCATCCGCGAACTGGCGGTGAAATTCGCCGACGTGCCGATGCTCTCCCGCACCCACGGCCAGCCCGCCTCGCCGACCACCCTGGGCAAGGAACTGGCCAACGTCGTCTACCGCCTGGAGCGGCAGATCAAGCAGGTCGCCGGCATCGAGTTGCTGGGCAAGATCAACGGCGCCGTGGGCAACTACAACGCCCACCTGTCCGCCTATCCCGAAGTCGACTGGGAAGCCAACGCCCGCCAGTTCATCGAAGGCGACCTCGGCCTGACCTTCAACCCCTACACCACCCAGATCGAGCCGCACGACTACATCGCCGAGCTGTTCGATGCGATCGCCCGCTTCAACACCATCCTCATCGACTTCGACCGCGACGTCTGGGGCTACATCTCCCTCGGCTATTTCAAGCAGAAGACCGTGGCCGGCGAGATCGGCTCCTCGACCATGCCGCACAAGGTCAACCCGATCGACTTCGAGAACTCCGAGGGCAACCTCGGCATCGCCAACGCGCTGTTCCAGCACCTGGCCAGCAAGCTGCCGATCTCGCGCTGGCAGCGCGACCTGACCGACTCCACCGTGCTGCGCAACCTCGGTGTCGGCATCGCCCACAGCGTCATCGCCTACGAGGCCAGCCTGAAGGGCATCGGCAAGCTGGAGCTGAACGCCCAGCGCATCGCCGAGGACCTGGACGCCTGCTGGGAAGTCCTCGCCGAGCCGGTGCAGACCGTGATGCGTCGCTATGGTGTGGAAAACCCCTACGAGAAGCTGAAGGAACTGACCCGCGGCAAAGGCATCAGCGCCGAAGCCTTGCAGACTTTCATCGAAGAGCTGGCGATTCCCGCCGAGGCCAAGGTCGAGCTGAAGAAGCTGACCCCGGCCGGCTACGTCGGCAATGCCGCCGCCCAGGCCAAGCGCATCTGAGCACGCAACCCTTTTGCACGCCCGGCTGCGCCGGGCGTTTTTGTTTCAAGGACTTAACCATGAATGCTGATACTCCCCTGCAACTTCTGGGCGGACTGACCGCTGCCGAATTCCTCCGCGACTACTGGCAGCGCAAACCGCTGCTGGTCCGCCAGGCGATCCCGGACTTCGAAAGCCCGCTGTCCGCCGACGAGCTGGCCGGGCTGTCGCTGGAGGAGTCGGTGGAATCGCGCATCGTCCTCGAACACGGGAAAACCCCGTGGGAAATGCGCCGTGGCCCGTTCCAGGAGGAGGACTACCAGCACCTGCCGGAACAGGACTGGACCCTGCTGGTGCAGGCGGTCGACCAGTTCGTCCCGGAAGTCGCCCAACTGCTGGAGCAATTCCGCTTCCTGCCCAGCTGGCGGATCGACGACGTGATGATCAGCTACGCCGCTCCCGGCGGCGGCGTCGGTCCGCACTTCGACAACTACGACGTATTCCTGCTTCAGGGCCACGGACGCCGGCGCTGGAAAGTCGGACAGATGTGCAGCAGCGACAGCCCGCTGCGCGAGCACGCCGACCTGCGCATCCTCGCCGACTTCGAACAGAGCGACGAGTGGGTCCTGGAGCCCGGCGACATGCTCTACCTGCCCCCGCGCCTCGCCCACTACGGCATTGCCGAAGACGAGTGCATGACCTACTCGATCGGCTTCCGCGCGCCCAGCGCCGCCGAAGTGCTGACCCATTTCACCGACTTCCTCGGCCAGTTCCTCTCCGACGAGGAGCGCTACACCGATGCCGGCCTGCAACCGGTAGGCGACGATCCGCACCAGATCCAGCGCGACGCTCTGGAGCGCCTGCAGGGCCTGATCCAGGAGCACATGAGCGACGAGCGCCTGCTGCTGACCTGGTTCGGCCAGTTCATGACCGAGCCGCGCTATCCTGAACTGGTTGCCGGCGAGGATATCCCCGAAGAGGAGCTATTCGGCGCCCTCGAGGATGGCGCGCTGCTGGTGCGCAACCCCAGCGCCCGCCTGGCCTGGAGCGAGATCGACATCGGCCTGGTGCTGTTCGCCAGCGGCCAGAGCGTACTCCTGCCCGGCCAGCTCAAGGAACTGCTGAAGCTGGTCTGCTCGGCCGATGCGTTGCATCTGGAAAACCTCGGCCAATGGCTGGCCGACGACGATGCGCGTAAGCTGTTGGCGGAGTTGGTCAAACAGGGCAGTTTGGAGTTTGCAGATGAATAAGATCCGCGTACGCGTAGCCGACTGGCAGAAGGACAATGCCGAACTGCGCCGCATCCGCGAAGCGGTCTTCATTGCCGAACAGTCGGTTCCGCCGGAACTGGAGTGGGACGCCGAAGACGACGAAGCCGTGCATTTTCTCGCCTATGAAGGCGAATACGCGATCGGCACCGCGCGCCTGCTGGGCGACGGGCACATCGGCAGGGTCTCGGTACTCAAGGACTGGCGCGGCCTGAAGGTCGGCGACGCGCTGATGCGCGCGGCCATCGAGGAAGCCGAGCGACGCGGCCTGAAGCGCCAACTGCTGACCGCGCAGGTCTATGCCATTCCCTTCTACGAGCGACTGGGCTTCAAGGTCGACAGCGGCGAGTTCCTCGACGCCGGCCTGCCCCATGTCGACATGGTTCGCGACAGCGACTGAGGCCCGATGAGCGACGCCCCGGAGACCTCGCCGGCCGACCTGCCGGCCATCGAATTCAGCTCTCCGGGGCGCTTTGCGGTACGCAACCCGGCAAGCGCCGCACCACCCGCGGAACGCTGGGAACCAGCGCCATTCCGCCTCGGCGAACATGAGCCGCTGGAGCGCTTCGAGCATCCGCAGGAAGCCCGCGCCCATGCCCTGGCCCTCCTGCAGCAGGCCCGCCGCTCGCTCTGCCTGCACAGTCCCGACCTGGAAAGCTGGCTCTATCACCACAGCAGCATCCAGGAAGCCTGCACCCGTTTTCTCCTGGCCAATCCACGCAATCGCCTGCGTATCCTCGTTGGCGACAGCGCCCAGGCCGTGCGCAACGGCCACCGCCTGATCAACCTTTCGCGCCGCCTGTCGAGCAACTGCCTGATCCGCCGGCTCAACCCGGACTACCCTAAAGAGGACGACGCCTTCCTCCTGGCCGACGACCAGGGCCTGCTGCTGCGCCCGAAACCGGCGCAACCGGCGGGCTACGCCTGCTACCGTGCCGCCGGGCGGGTGCGTCAACTCCAGGCCCGCTTCGAGCAGGCCTGGGACACCAGTCTTTCCGACCCGGACCTGCGGAGCTTCCTCCTGTGACCCTGTTGCGCACCACCCTGCTCTCCTCGCTGTTGGCGACAGTCGTTCTCGGCGCCTCGGCCGCCCCGCGCACCGAAGTGATCCCGCTCAACTACCGCACCGCCGACGACGTGATGGCGGTGGCCCAGTCGGTCATCGGCAGCGAAGGCAAGGTCACCGCCTATGGCAACCAGTTGATCGTCAATGCCGAGCCGGCGAAGATCCGCGAGTTGCAATCGGTCCTGCAGCAGATCGACTCGCGCCCGCATCGCCTGCTGATCACCGTGGATACCAGCGAGAACCTGCAACAGGACAGCCGCGGCTATTCGGTGTATGGTTCGGCCAGCGCCGGCAACATCGAGATCCAGAGCGGCCGCGGCGAGGTCAACGGCAAGGATCGAGTCCGCATCATCCGTCGCTCCACCGACAGCCGTTCCGGCGGCAGCCAGCAGGTCCAGGCCACCGAGGGCTACCCGGCGCTGATCCAGGTCGGCCAGAGCGTCCCCATCACCAGCACCGCCACCGGTCCCTACGGGCAGATCTACAGCCAGACCGAATACCGCAACGTCAACCGCGGCTTCTACGTCACCGCGACGCTGACCGGCAACCTGGTGCACGTCACCATCAGCTCCAGCAATGACCGCCTCAGCCAGAGCCATCCCGGCGTCATCGATACCCAGAGCACCGACACCCGGGTCAGCGGCAAGCTCGGCGAGTGGATCACCCTGGGCGGCGTCAGCGAACAGAACCAGGCCGACCAGCGCGGCTTCGTGCGTCGCTACTCGACCCAGGGACGCGACGACACCAGCCTGCGCCTGAAAGTCGAAACCCTCGACTGACCGACGGCGCTCTTTCCAGCGCGAATTGCCTCCCGCTCCGGCAAAGCCGCGGGGCGCGGGCTCTTGCGGGCATTTTCGATGCAAACGGAAACATCTCGACCAGACAAGACCATCCGGTCACTCTTAGACCTTCGTGTAGTAGTCTTGAAAAAACACTACAAAACGTTTGACGACGGATTTTTTCCAGAGCATGATGGCCCCGCTCCCGCTAATCAGGGGCTCTGAAACGACGAGCTCCCGGTGCCTGCGCCGATACGCCCTCGGCCTCCACCGTGTTGATCTGCCCACAAGGCGGCTTGACGAGATTGCGACTGGAACGAAGTTGTCCTGAGGGACGGGGAAGCGTTTACGTATCAGCCAGATCGAAAGACTCGACAGCGAGTCGCCCACCGGCAACCACGAGCCGAACGGCACTTGAGCCAGTCGAGAAGCACGGTCCGCGAACTGTTCGTCTCCACCCCCTCCTCGGCGTCATTCTTCGCCACGGTCATTCTCTCGCCATGCAGCGGTGAGCCACCCGCAAGACAACCTTCACCAGCAGGTTTTGAGTGGGTCAGTCGGTGCTCAACCAATACATTTCTTGAAGGATTGACCATGTCCGCATATCAGAACGAGATCAAGGCAGTTGCCGCGCTGAAAGAGAAGAACGGCAGCAGCTGGAGCGCGATCAACCCCGAGTACGCAGCTCGCATGCGTATCCAGAACCGCTTCAAGACCGGCCTGGATATCGCCAAGTACACCGCGGCCATCATGCGCAAGGACATGGCCGAATACGATGCGGACTCCTCCGTCTACACCCAGTCGCTGGGTTGCTGGCACGGCTTCATCGGGCAGCAGAAGCTGATCTCGATCAAGAAGCACCTGAAGACCACCAACAAGCGCTACCTCTACCTGTCCGGTTGGATGGTCGCCGCGCTGCGCTCCGACTTCGGCCCGCTGCCGGACCAGTCCATGCACGAGAAAACCGCGGTTTCCGGCCTGATCGAAGAGCTGTACACCTTCCTGCGCCAGGCTGACGCCCGCGAGCTGGACCTGCTGTTCACCGGCCTGGACGCTGCCCGCGCCGCTGGCGACAAGGCCAAGGAAGCCGAGCTGCTGGCCCAGATCGACAACTTCGAAACCCACGTGGTGCCGATCATCGCCGACATCGACGCCGGCTTCGGCAACGCCGAGGCGACCTACCTGCTGGCCAAGAAGATGATCGAAGCCGGCGCCTGCTGCATCCAGATCGAGAACCAGGTGTCCGACGAGAAGCAGTGCGGCCACCAGGACGGCAAGGTCACCGTTCCGCACATCGACTTCCTCGCCAAGATCAATGCCGTACGCTACGCCTTCCTCGAGCTGGGCGTGGACGATGGCGTGATCGTCGCCCGTACCGACTCCCTGGGCGCCGGCCTGACCAAGCAGATCGCCGTGACCAACGAGCCGGGCGACCTGGGCGACCTGTACAACTCCTTCCTGGATTGCGAAGAGATCTCCGAGGCCGAGCTGGGCAACGGCGACGTCGTGATCAAGCGCGAAGGCAAGCTGCTGCGTCCGAAGCGCCTGGCTTCCAACCTGTTCCAGTTCCGCAAGGGCACCGGCGAAGATCGCTGCGTCCTGGACTGCATCACGTCGCTGCAGAACGGCGCCGACCTGCTCTGGATCGAAACCGAGAAGCCGCACGTCGGCCAGATCAAGGCAATGGTCGATCGCATCCGCGAAGTGATTCCGAACGCCAAGCTGGTCTACAACAACAGCCCGTCCTTCAACTGGACCCTGAACTTCCGCCAGCAGGTGTTCGATGCGTTCGTCGCCGAAGGCAAGGACGTTTCCGCCTACGACCGCAACAAGCTGATGAGCGTCGAGTACGACGACACCGAGCTGGCCAAGGTCGCCGACGAGAAGATCCGCACCTTCCAGCGCGATGGCTCGGCCCACGCCGGCATCTTCCACCACCTGATCACCCTGCCGACCTACCACACCGCCGCGCTGTCCACCGACAACCTGGCCAAGGGCTACTTCGCCGACGAAGGCATGCTGGCCTACGTGAAGGGCGTGCAGCGCCAGGAACTGCGCCAGGGCATCGCCTGCGTCAAGCACCAGAACATGGCGGGCTCCGACATCGGCGACAACCATAAAGAGTACTTCGCAGGCGAAGCCGCTCTGAAGGCCAGCGGCAAAGACAACACCATGAACCAGTTCCACTAAGGAACAGGGGCCAGCCGGGCAGCCACGATCTGCCCGGCCCGCCTCGCGAAAACCCCGGCTCCGGCCGGGGTTTTTCATTTCCGGATCATGGCAAAAGGCCTCGAGTGCCTGTCATCGTCCCGTCGCTTTCAGCGGTTAGCGTCAATGCTCCGTCGATCAGCCCACAAGGAGCACGTCCGTGAGCCTGGAGAAAAAAGATGCCATCCTGTTCGGTGATGGCGACGAGTTGCCCAGCAACCATTCGAACAACCCGCACATGAACGACCTGATCGCCGGCCTCGGCCGCCGCCAGGTCCTGGCCGGCGGCGCGGCGCTCGGCGCCCTCGCCTTCCTCGGCGTCACGCTCCCCGCCAGCGCCGCTCCCGCCGAAGCGCAGGCGCCCGCCGCGGAAGGCCTGCGTGGCTTGCCTTTCAAACGCCGCAACCGCTTACCCTTCGAAGCCATCGCCAGCGGCCGCGCCGATACCATCCGGGTGCCCGCCGGCTACAAGGCGACGCCCTTCATACCCTGGGGCACCCCGATCAGCGGCAGTTATCCGGGATTCCTCGACGACGCCAGCAACAGCGCCCAGGACCAGGCCGAACAGATCGGCATGCACCACGACGGCATGCACTTCTTCCCGATCGACGCGCAGTTCGGCTTCGGCGGCGGACACATCAGCAACCATGGCCTGCTGGTGCTCAACCATGAATACATCGACGCGCCGCTGCTGCACACCAATGGCCCGACCGTGGTCGATGGCAAGCGCACCGTCGCCGATGAAGTGCGCAAGGAAATCAACGCCCATGGCGTTTCCGTCGTGGAGATCCGTCGCAACGTGCGTGGCGAGTGGAATGTCGTGCCGTCGCAACGCAATCGGCGGATCACCGCCGCCACGCCGATGCGTATCGCCGGCCCGGCGCGCGGCCACGAACTGCTGCGCACCCGCCACAGTCCGGACGGCACCCGCACCCGCGGCACCCATAACAACTGTTCCAACGGTTTCACCCCCTGGGGCACCTACCTCACCTGCGAGGAGAACTGGGTCGGCTATTTCTCCACCCAGGACAGCGAACTGCCGCGCGAACTGACCCGCTACGGCATTCGCAACACCAGCCGTTTCGGCTGGGAAACCCTGGCGGGCGACGAGTTCGAGCGCTTCGACGCCACCCGCAAGGGCAAACAGGCTCAGGACGACTACCGCAACGAACCGAACAACTTCGGCTGGATCGTCGAGATCGACCCGTTCGACCCGCAATCGGTACCGGTCAAGCGCACCGCTCTCGGCCGCTTCGCCCACGAAGGCCTGGTCTTCGCCCCGGTCAAGCCGGGCCGCCAGGTAGTCTGCTACTCTGGCGACGACTCGCAGAACGAGTACATCTACAAGTACGTCAGCCGCGACAAGTTCCGTCCGGGTCGCAGCAACGCTCGCCTGCTCGACGAAGGCACCCTCTACGTCGCCCGCTTCAACGCCGATGGCAGCGGCCAGTGGCTGCCGCTGGACATCGCCGACGGCAACTTCCGCGCGGCCTGTCGCAAGGCCGGGGTGAGCTTCGCCGACCAGGGCGAAGTGCTGATCAACACCCGCCTGGCCGCCGATGTCCTCGGCGCGACCAAGATGGATCGCCCGGAGTGGGGCGCGGTCAACCCGGACAACGGTGACGTCTACTTCACCCTCACCAACAACACGTCGCGCACCGTCGCCGACGCGGCCAACCCACGGGTGAAGAACGCCTACGGCCATATCATCCGCTGGCGCGAACGCAGCCGCGACTATGCCGGGCAACGCTTCACCTGGGACCTGTTCATGCTCGCCGGTCCCGGCGAAGACAGCCGCGGCCCGGACGGCAAGCCGCTGAACCAGGACAATATCCTGGCCAGCCCCGACGGCCTCTGGTTCGACCCGGAAGGCCGCCTGTGGATCCAGACCGACATGAGCGGCAGCCAGTTGAGCAGCGGCCCGTTCGGCAACAACCAGATGCTGGTGGCCGACCCGCGCACCGGCGAACTGAAGCGCTTCCTCACCGGTCCGCTGGGTTGCGAGGTGACCGGCATTGCCGCGACGCCGGACTTCCGTACGCTGTTCATCAACATCCAGCACCCGGGGGAAGGCTCGACCGCCGATAACCTCCTCAGCACCTGGCCGGACGGGCCGGGCCGCCGGCCACGCTCGGCCACCGTGGTGATCACCCGCGAAGACGGCCGACGCCTGCTCTGACGCGCCACGACGACCTGCGTTGGCCGGAATGCCGGCGCAGGTCGCCGCTACAGCCGTGGGCAAGCCCGGGCAAAGCGGGTGGAATGCAGGCTCCCCTCTCTATGGAAGGACGCCAGCATGCCCAAGCGCAATCGTCTCAGCCGCGCCGTCGGCGCCATCAACCTCCTCCCCCGCCGCCTGCGCAGCCGCAGCCTGACGCTGCTGCTGGGCTCCCAGGTGCGCTTCGCCGGCACGGCGAGGGTGCGCATCCATGAACTGGGGCAGGAGCGCGCCATCCTCAGCCTGAAGAACCGTCGACCGGTGCAGAACCACATAAAAGGTATCCATGCCGCAGCGATGGCCTTGCTCGCCGAGTCGGCCAGCGGCTTCCTGATCGGAATGAACGTACCGGACGACAAGCTGCCGCTGATCAAGACCATGAAGATCGACTATCTCAAGCGCGCCCAGGGCGACCTGACCGCCATCGCGACGCTGGAGGCCGGACAGATCGAGCAGATCCGGCAACAGGACAAGGGCGAGGTCCGCGTGGCGGTGCTGGTCAGCGACGAGAACGGCAACCAGCCGATCGCCTGCGAGATGGTCTGGGCCTGGGTCGGCAAGAAACCCCGGGACGCTACCGCAGCCCCTAGGTAGCGCACCTCCAGAGCGACTACATCTGCGCTGCGAAGCGAACCGCCGCAAACCTTGCCCAGCGCCTTCGCATCCGTCACGAAGAACCGCGGGCGCAGCCCCAGGCGGCGCCACAGCCGGGTTGTCATGGTGCGGAAAGAAGAAAAACCGCCATGCGCCCGGCCCGGAAAATATTCCCGGTTTAATGCAATAACGGATTGATCGCGAGTAATTACCAATAAAAGGGTAAACAATAGTAACGCGGCGAAGAATATATGTAGCGAAGTTATACGGATGCGACATTGCAAACGATATTCATTATCGTTTGAGGTCTTGCAAAGAGCCCTCCCCCACGCTTCGCGGCAATACGACCAAAAGCCAGCCAGGCCGCGCCATTTCTCGCAGAGACAGCATTCACGAGGCTTTCGGGGATTAACCAAAGCGCTGGAAAAAGCAGAGAAGCGTCTGTTTGTGTTAGAAAAATTTACTTGTCCGGCGCTTTGGGCATAAAATCGGAAAGATACATACAACCCTTAGCTCACTACGCAGCGGGTTGCACAAGAAGTCGGGCATTGCGCCCAGAACCCACGATCTTATATATCCGGTACAGAAGGAGTATCAGCATGCCAAACCCAGCTGAACTTGCAGCTCATCACTGGGGATTCGCTGCCTTCCTTCTAGGGGTCGTTGGCCTTCTCGCCTTCATGCTAGGGGTTTCGTCCCTGCTTGGCAGCAAGGCATTTGGTCGCAGCAAGAACGAACCCTTCGAATCCGGGATCGTCCCCACCGGAGGCGCACGCCTGCGTCTCTCGGCAAAATTCTATCTGGTCGCGATGCTCTTCGTGATCTTCGACGTCGAAGCCCTCTTCCTCTTCGCCTGGTCGGTGTCGGTTCGCGAAAGCGGCTGGGCCGGCCTGATCGAGGCAACCATTTTCATAGCAATTCTGTTGGCGGGTCTTGTCTATCTTTGGCGGATCGGTGCGCTCGATTGGGCTCCCGAAAGCCGTCGCAAGCGGCAGGCGAAGCTAAAACAATGAGGCTTTGGCGATGCAATACAAACTTACCCGGATCGATCCCGATGCGGCCAACGACCAATACCCGATAGGCGAACGGGAAACCGTAGCCGACCCGCTGGTCGAGGGCCAGGTTCACAAGAACATCTTCATGGGCAAGCTCGAGGATGTGCTGAACTCCACCGTCAACTGGGGTCGCAAGAACTCGCTCTGGCCCTATAACTTCGGGCTGTCGTGCTGCTACGTGGAGATGACCACCGCCTTCACCGCGCCGCACGATATCGCCCGCTTCGGCGCCGAAGTGATCCGGGCGTCGCCGCGCCAGGCCGATTTCATGGTCATCGCCGGCACCTGCTTCATCAAGATGGCCCCGGTCATCCAGCGCCTCTACGAGCAGATGCTCGAACCCAAGTGGGTCATCTCCATGGGCTCGTGCGCCAATTCCGGCGGCATGTACGACATCTATTCGGTGGTCCAGGGGGTCGACAAGTTCCTCCCCGTGGACGTCTACATCCCCGGCTGCCCGCCCCGTCCGGAGGCGTTCCTGCAAGGCCTGATGCTGCTGCAGGAATCCATCGGCCAGGAGCGCCGCCCGTTGTCCTGGGTCGTTGGCGACCAGGGGGTCTACCGCGCCGAAATGCCGGCCCAGAAAGACCTGAAACGCGAGCAGCGCATCCAGGTGACCAACCTGCGCAGCCCCGACGAAGTGTGATCCGGAACTCCCGGCCAGCCCCGCTGGCCGGCCGAGACCAGCCGCGTTCACCCCACCGTTGACCGAAAGCGACCGAGACCATGACTGCAGACTCCGCTCTGTACATCCCGCCTTACAAGGCAGACGACCAGGATATCGTCGTCGAACTGAATTCCCGCTTTGGCGCCGAGACCTTCACCGTCCAGCCCACCGGTACCGGCATGCCGGTGCTCTGGGTCCCGCGCGAAAGACTGATCGAAGTCCTGACCTTCCTCCGTCAGGTACCCAAGCCCTACGTGATGCTCTACGACCTGCACGGCGTCGACGAGCGGCTGCGCACCCATCGCCGCGGCCTGCCGAGCGCCGACTTCAGCGTGTTCTACCACCTGATGTCGCTGGAGCGTAATAGTGACGTGATGATCAAGGTCGCCTTGTCCGAGCGCGACCTCAACCTGCCCACCGCCACCCGTATCTGGCCCAACGCCAATTGGTACGAGCGCGAAGTGTGGGACATGTACGGCATCACCTTCACCGGCCACCCGCACCTGACCCGCATGCTGATGCCGCCGACCTGGCAGGGCCATCCGCTGCGCAAGGACTATCCGGCGCGCGCCACCGAGTTCGATCCCTACTCCCTGTCCGCCGCCAAGCAGGACCTGGAGCAGGAGGCCCTGCGCTTCAAGCCGGAAGACTGGGGCATGAAGCGCCACGGCGAGAACGAGGACTACATGTTCCTCAACCTCGGCCCGAACCACCCGTCCGCCCACGGCGCGTTCCGCATCATCCTGCAACTGGACGGCGAGGAGATCATCGACTGCGTCCCGGAGATCGGCTACCACCACCGCGGCGCCGAGAAGATGGCCGAGCGCCAGTCCTGGCACAGTTTCATCCCCTACACCGACCGCATCGACTACCTCGGTGGGGTGATGAACAACCTGCCCTACGTACTCTCGGTGGAGAAGCTCGCCGGGATCAAGGTGCCGCAGCGGGTCGACGTGATCCGGATCATGATGGCGGAGTTCTTCCGTATCCTGAACCACCTGCTGTACCTGGGCACCTATATCCAGGACGTCGGCGCCATGACCCCGGTGTTCTTCACCTTCACCGACCGCCAGCGCGCCTACAAGGTGGTCGAGGCCATCACCGGCTTCCGCCTGCACCCGGCCTGGTACCGCATCGGCGGCGTCGCTCACGACCTGCCGCGCGGCTGGGACAAGCTGGTCCGCGAGTTCCTCGACTGGATGCCCAAGCGCCTCGACGAGTACGAGACCGCGGCCCTGAAGAACAGCATCCTGCGCGGCCGGACCATCGGCGTCGCCCAGTACAACACCAAGGAAGCCCTCGAGTGGGGCACCACCGGCGCCGGCCTGCGCGCCACCGGTTGCGACTTCGACCTGCGCAAGGCCCGCCCCTACTCCGGCTACGAGAACTTCGAGTTCGAGGTACCGCTGGCCCACAACGGCGACGCCTACGACCGCTGCATGGTCAAGATGGGCGAGATGCGCCAGAGCCTGCGGATCATCGAACAGTGCCTGAAGAACATGCCGGAAGGCCCGTACAAGGCCGACCATCCGCTGACCACGCCGCCGCCGAAAGAACGCACGCTGCAACACATCGAAACCCTGATCACCCACTTCCTGCAGGTTTCCTGGGGCCCGGTCATGCCGGCCAACGAAGCCTTCCAGATGATCGAGGCGACCAAGGGTATCAACAGCTACTACCTGACCAGCGACGGCAGCACCATGAGCTACCGCACGCGTATCCGGACGCCCAGCTTCGCGCACCTGCAACAGATCCCCTCGGTGATCAACGGCAGCATGATCGCGGACCTGATCGCCTACCTGGGTAGCATCGATTTCGTTATGGCTGACGTGGACCGCTGACATGAGCCAGAGCAACCTGATTCAGACCGACCGTTTCGTCCTCAGCGAAACCGAGCGCTCGTCCATCGAGCATGAAATGCATCACTACGAGGACCCGCGCGCGGCGTCCATCGAAGCCCTGAAGATCGTCCAGAAGCAGCGCGGCTGGGTGCCGGACGGCGCCATCCCGGCGATCGGCGAGGTGCTGGGGATCCCGGCCAGCGACGTCGAAGGCGTCGCCACCTTCTATAGTCAGATATTCCGCCAGCCGGTGGGCCGCCACATCATCCGCGTCTGCGACAGCATGGTCTGCTACATCGGCGGCCACGAGTCGGTGGTCGGCGAGATCCAGAAGCAACTCGGCATCGGTCTCGGCCAGACTACCGCCGACGGACGCTTCACCCTGCTCCCGGTCTGCTGCCTGGGCAACTGCGACAAGGCCCCGGCGCTGATGATCGACGACGACACCCATGGCGACGTGCGTCCCGACGGTGTCGCCAAACTGCTGGAGGCCTACGTATGACCCTTACCTCCATTGGTCCGGCCAACCGCATGACGCGTTCGGCGGAAACCCATCCGCTGACCTGGCGCCTGCGCGAAGACGCCCAGCCCGTCTGGCTCGAGGAATACCAGAGCAAGGACGGCTACGCCGCGGCGCGCAAGGCGCTGACCCAGATGGCCCAGGACGACATCGTCCAGACCGTCAAGGACTCCGGCCTCAAGGGCCGCGGCGGCGCGGGCTTCCCCACCGGCGTGAAGTGGGGCCTGATGCCGAAGGACGAGTCGCTGAACATCCGCTACCTGCTGTGCAACGCGGACGAGATGGAGCCGAACACCTGGAAGGACCGCATGCTCATGGAGCAGCTGCCGCACCTGCTGGTGGAAGGCATGCTGATTTCCGCGCGTGCGCTGAAGGCCTACCGCGGCTACATCTTCCTGCGCGGCGAATACGTCGACGCGGCGCGCAACCTCAACCGCGCCATCGACGAAGCCAAGGCCGCCGGCCTGCTCGGCAAGAACATCCTCGGCAGCGGCTTCGATTTCGAGCTGTTCGTCCACACCGGTGCCGGCCGCTACATCTGCGGCGAAGAGACCGCGCTGATCAACTCGCTGGAAGGCCGCCGCGCCAACCCGCGTTCCAAACCGCCCTTCCCTGCCGCCGTCGGCGTCTGGGGCAAGCCGACCTGCGTGAACAACGTGGAGACGCTGTGCAACGTGCCGGCCATCGTCGGCAACGGCGTGGACTGGTACAAGACCCTGGCCCGCCCCGGCAGCGAAGACATGGGCACCAAGCTGATGGGCTTCTCCGGCAAGGTGAAGAACCCCGGCCTGTGGGAACTGCCGTTCGGCGTCAGCGCCCGCGAGCTGTTCGAGGACTACGCCGGCGGCATGCGCGACGGCTTCCAGCTCAAGGCCTGGCAGCCCGGCGGCGCCGGTACCGGCTTCCTGCTCCCGGAGCACCTGGATGCGCAGATGTTCGCCGGCGGCATCGCCAAGGTCGGCACCCGGATGGGCACCGGCCTGGCCATGGCGGTGGACGACAGCATCAACATGGTTTCCCTGCTGCGCAACATGGAAGAGTTCTTCGCCCGCGAGTCCTGCGGCTGGTGCACCCCCTGCCGCGATGGCCTGCCGTGGAGCGTGAAGCTGCTGCGCGCCCTGGAGCGGGGCGAAGGCCAGCCCGGCGACCTCGAGACCCTCGAGCAGCTGGTCAACTTCCTCGGCCCAGGCAAGACCTTCTGCGCCCACGCGCCGGGAGCCGTCGAGCCGCTGGGCAGCGCCCTCAAGTATTTCCGTGCCGAATTCGAGGCGGGCATCTCCCGCCAGCCTTCGGCCGCGCCGCGCCCGGCAACGGTCGGCGCCTGATGCTTTGCAGCCGGACGGCCAGCCGTCCGGCGATGTTTCGTCGTCGTGCCGCGGCCCGGCCGCAGGCCCGACGGAACCGTGAGTTTCTATTAGCCACGCCCGCTGACAACGGGCCAACGAAGACTTGAACCATGGCCACTATCCACGTAGACGGCAAGACGCTCGAAGTCGATGGTGCAGACAACCTCCTGCAGGCCTGTCTGTCCCTCGGTCTCGACATTCCCTACTTCTGCTGGCACCCGGCGCTCGGTAGCGTCGGCGCCTGCCGCCAGTGCGCGGTGAAGCAGTACACCGACGAGAACGACAAGCGTGGTCGCCTCGTCATGTCCTGCATGACCCCCGCCACCGACAACACCTGGATCTCCATCGAAGACGAAGAGGCCAAGCAGTTCCGCGCCAGCGTCGTCGAATGGCTGATGACCAACCACCCGCACGACTGCCCGGTGTGCGAGGAAGGCGGTCACTGCCACCTGCAGGACATGACGGTGATGACCGGCCACAACGAGCGCCGGTACCGCTTCACCAAGCGCACCCACCAGAACCAGGAACTCGGCCCGTTCATCGCCCACGAGATGAACCGCTGCATCGCCTGCTACCGCTGCGTGCGCTACTACAAGGACTACGCCGGCGGCACCGACCTCGGCGTCTACGGCGCCCACGACAACGTCTACTTCGGACGGGTCGAGGACGGCGTGCTGGAAAGCGAGTTCTCCGGCAACCTCACCGAGGTCTGCCCCACCGGCGTGTTCACCGACAAGACCCACTCCGAGCGCTACAACCGCAAGTGGGACATGCAGTTCGCCCCGAGCATCTGCCACGGCTGCTCCAGCGGCTGCAACATCAGCCCCGGCGAGCGCTACGGCGAGATCCGCCGCATCGAGAACCGCTACAACGGCTCGGTCAACCACTACTTCCTCTGCGACCGCGGTCGCTTCGGCTACGGCTACGTCAACCGCGAAGACCGTCCGCGCCAGCCGCTGCTGGTGCTGAGCAAGCAGAAGCTGAGCCTGGACGGCGCCCTCGACCAGGCCGCCGCCCTGCTGAAGGAGCGCAAGGTGGTCGGCATCGGTTCGCCGCGCGCCAGCCTGGAAAGCAACTTCGCCCTGCGCGAGCTGGTTGGCGAAGGCAACTTCTACAGCGGCATCAACGAAGGCGAGCTCGACCGCCTGCGCCTGATCCTGCAGGTCATGCAGGAAGGCCCGCTGCCGGTGCCGAGCATCCGCGACATCGAGGACCACGACGCGGTCTTCGTCCTCGGCGAGGACCTGACCCAGACCGCCGCCCGCATCGCCCTGGCCCTGCGCCAGTCGGTGAAGGGCAAGGCCGTCGAGATGGCCGCCGACATGAAGGTCCAGCCGTGGCTCGACGCCGCGGTGAAGAACATCGCCCAGCATGCGCAGAACCCGCTGTTCATCGCCAGCGTCAGCGCGACCCGCCTCGACGACGTGGCCGAGGAAACCGTTCACGCCGCGCCGGACGATCTCGCTCGCCTCGGCTTCGCCGTGGCCCACGCGATCGACCCGAGCGCCCCGTCCGTGGCCGACCTCGACCCTCAGGCCCAGGCCTTCGCCCAGCGCATCGCCGATGCCCTGCTGGCGGCCAAGCGTCCGCTGGTAGTGTCCGGCAACTCGCTGGGCAACAAGGCATTGATCGAAGCCGCGGCGAACATCGCCAAGGCCCTCAAGCAGCGCGAGAAGAACGGTTCCATCAGCCTGGTGGTCGGCGAAGCCAACAGCCTCGGCCTGGCGCTCTTCGGCGGCGACTCCGTGGAAGCCGCGCTCGAGCGACTGACCTCCGGACAGGCCGACGCCGTGGTGGTGCTGGAGAACGATCTCTATCGCCGCACCGACGCCGCCCGTGTCGACGCGGCCCTGGCGGCGGCCAGGGTGGTGATCGTCGCCGATCACCAGCAGACCGCCACCACCGCCAAGGCGCACCTGGTGCTGCCGGCGGCCAGCTTCGCCGAAGGCGACGGCACCCTGGTCAGCCAGGAAGGCCGCGCCCAGCGCTTCTTCCAGGTGTTCGACCCGACCTACTACGACGCCAGGAACATGGTCCGCGAGGGCTGGCGCTGGCTGCATGCGATCCACAGCACCCTGCAAGGCAAGCGCGTCGACTGGACCCAGTTGGACCACGTCACCGAAGCCGTGGCCGAGGCCAAGCCGATCCTGGCCGGCATCCGCGACGCCGCACCGGCCGCCTCGTTCCGCATCAAGGGCCTCAAGCTGGCCCGCGAACCGCACCGCTACAGCGGGCGCACCGCCATGCGCGCCAATATCAGCGTGCACGAGCCGCGCACCCCGCAGGACATCGACTCGGCGTTCGCCTTCTCCATGGAAGGCTACTCCGGCAGCCAGGAAGACCGTCAGCAGATCCCGTTCGCCTGGTCGCCGGGCTGGAACTCGCCGCAGGCCTGGAACAAGTTCCAGGACGAGGTCGGCGGCCACCTGCGCGCCGGCGACCCCGGCGTGCGCCTGATCGAACCGAAGGGCGAAGGCCTCGACTGGTTCCAGGCCGTGCCGGTGCCGTTCAGCGCCAAGGCCGACAGCTGGAAGGTAGTGCCGCTGTACCACCTGTTCGGCAGCGAGGAAAACAGCTCGCGGGCCGCGCCGATCCAGCAGCGCATCCCGGAGACCTACGTCGCCCTGTCCAAGGAAGACGCGGACCGCCTCGGCGTCAACGACGGCGCGACCCTCGGCTTCCAGCTCAAGGGCCAGGCCCTGCGCCTGCCGCTGCGCATCGATGAACAACTCGGCGCCGGCCTGATCGGCCTGCCGGTCGGCTTCGCCGGCATCCCGGCGGCGATCGCCGGCTGCTCCGTGGAAGGTCTGCAGGAGGCTGCACAATGAGTTGGCTGACTCCCGCTCTGGTCACCATCATCCTCACCGTGGTCAAGGCCATCGTGGTGCTGCTCGCCGTGGTCATCTGCGGCGCCCTGCTAAGCTGGGTCGAGCGCCGCCTGCTCGGCCTCTGGCAGGACCGCTACGGCCCCAACCGGGTCGGTCCGTTCGGTGCGTTCCAGCTCGGCGCGGACATGGTCAAGATGTTCTTCAAGGAGGACTGGACCCCGCCGTTCGCCGACAAGATGATCTTCACCCTGGCCCCGGTGATCGCGATGGGCGCCCTGCTCGTCGCCTTCGCCATCGTGCCGATCACCCCCACCTGGGGCGTGGCGGACCTGAACATCGGCATCCTGTTCTTCTTCGCCATGGCCGGCCTGACGGTGTACGCCGTGCTGTTCGCCGGCTGGTCGAGCAACAACAAGTTCGCCCTGCTCGGCAGCCTGCGCGCCTCGGCCCAGACCATCTCCTACGAGGTGTTCCTGGCCCTGTCGCTGATGGGCATCGTCGCCCAGGTCGGCTCGTTCAACATGCGCGACATCGTCCAGTACCAGATCGATAACGTCTGGTTCATCATTCCGCAGTTCTTCGGCTTCTGCACCTTCATCATCGCCGGCGTCGCCGTGACCCACCGTCACCCGTTCGACCAGCCGGAAGCGGAGCAGGAACTGGCGGACGGCTACCACATCGAGTACGCCGGGATGAAATGGGGCATGTTCTTCGTCGGCGAGTACATCGGCATCGTGCTGGTCTCGGCGCTGCTGGCGACCCTGTTCTTCGGCGGCTGGCACGGTCCGTTCCTGGACACCCTGCCCTGGCTGTCGTTCTTCTACTTCGCCGCCAAGACCGGCTTCTTCATCATGCTCTTCATCCTGATCCGCGCCTCGCTGCCGCGTCCGCGCTATGACCAGGTGATGGCGTTCAGCTGGAAGGTGTGCCTGCCGCTGACCCTGATCAACCTGCTGGTGACCGGCGCGCTCGTGCTGGCCGCGGCCCAGTAAGGAGAACCACCGTGATCAAAGAAATCATCAACGTCGTGCATGGCACCTTCACCCAGCTTCGCAGCCTGGTGATGATCTTCGGCCATGCCTTCCGCAAGCGCGATACCCTGCAATACCCCGAAGAGCCGGTCTACCTGCCACCGCGCTATCGTGGCCGGATCGTCCTGACCCGCGACCCCGACGGCGAGGAACGCTGCGTAGCCTGCAACCTGTGCGCCGTGGCCTGTCCGGTTGGCTGCATCTCCCTGCAGAAGGCCGAGACCGAGGACGGTCGCTGGTATCCGGAGTTCTTCCGCATCAACTTCTCGCGCTGCATCTTCTGCGGCCTGTGCGAGGAAGCCTGCCCGACCACCGCGATCCAGCTCACCCCGGACTTCGAGATGGGCGAGTTCAAGCGCCAGGACCTGGTCTACGAGAAGCACGACCTGCTGATCTCCGGGCCGGGCAAGAACCCGGACTACAACTACTACCGCGTTGCGGGGATGGCGATCGCCGGCAAGCCGAAAGGCGCCGCGCAGAACGAAGCCGAACCGATCAACGTGAAAAGCCTGCTGCCATAAGGAGACGTCGCGTGGAATTCGCTTTCTATTTCGCTGCCGGCGTCGCCGTACTGGCCACGCTGCGGGTCATCACCAACAGCAACCCGGTGCATGCCCTGCTCTACCTGATCATTTCCCTGCTGGCCATCTCGATGACCTTCTTCAGCCTCGGCGCACCCTTCGCCGGAGCCCTGGAGATCATCGTCTACGCTGGCGCCATCATGGTTCTGTTCGTCTTCGTGGTGATGATGCTCAACCTCGGCCCGGCCGTGGTCGAGCAGGAGCGCAAGTGGCTCACGCCCGGCATCTGGGTCGGGCCTTCGGCCCTGGCCCTGGTCCTGCTGGTGGAACTGCTGGTGGTCCTCGCCCGCACCCCGAGCGGTGCCGGCATCGGCCATACCACGGTAGACGCCAAGGCGGTCGGCATCAGCCTCTACGGCCCGTACCTGCTGGTGGTCGAACTGGCCTCCATGCTGTTGCTCGCGGCCCTGGTCGCTGCCTATCACCTGGGTCGTCAAGACGCCAAACAATAAAGGTTCGGCGGGCGCCCTGCGCCCGCCCCAAGGGAACGTAACGCTATGAACGCAATACCACTGGAACACGGCCTGGCCCTCGCCAGCGTCCTGTTCGCCCTCGGACTGGTCGGCTTGATGGTGCGACGCAACATCCTGTTCGTACTGATGAGCCTGGAAGTGATGATGAACGCCGCCGCCCTCGCCTTCGTGGTCGCCGGCAGCCGCTGGGGCCAACCCGACGGCCAGGTGATGTTCATCCTGGTGCTGAGCCTCGCGGCCGCCGAAGCGAGCATCGGCCTGGCGATCCTGCTGCAACTGTATCGCCGCTTCCACACCCTCGATATCGACGCTGCCAGCGAGATGCGCGGATGAACCTTCTACCTCTTACCTTCCTGTTCCCCCTGGTCGGCTTCCTGCTGCTGTCGTTCTCCCGCGGCAGGTGGTCGGAAAACCTTTCGGCGCTGGTCGGCGTCGGCTCGGTCGGCCTCTCCGCCCTGAGCGCGGCCTGGGCCATCTTCAGCTTCCACAGCAGTCCGCCGGAAGGCGGCGCCTACAGCCTGGTGCTGTGGCAGTGGATGGCGGCCGGCGACTTCAGCACCAACTTCACCCTGTACCTGGACGGCCTCTCGGTAACCATGCTCGGCGTGGTTACCGGCGTCGGCTTCCTGATCCACCTGTTCGCCTCCTGGTACATGCGTGGCGAAACCGGCTATTCGCGCTTCTTCGCCTACACCAACCTGTTCATTGCCAGCATGCTGTTCCTGGTGCTGGGCGACAACCTGCTGTTCCTCTACTTCGGCTGGGAAGGCGTGGGCCTGTGCAGCTACCTGCTGATCGGCTTCTACTACAGCAATCGCAACAACGGTAACGCGGCGCTCAAGGCATTCATCGTCACCCGCGTCGGCGACGTGTTCATGGCCTTCGGCCTGTTCATCCTGTTCCAGCAGTTCGGCACCCTGAACATCCAGGAGCTGCTGGTGCTGGCGCCGCAGAAGTTCCCGGAAGGCAACCTCTGGCTGACCCTGGCGACCCTGGCCCTGCTCGGCGGCGCGGTCGGCAAGTCCGCCCAACTGCCGCTGCAGACCTGGCTGGCCGACGCCATGGCCGGCCCGACCCCGGTCTCCGCGCTGATCCACGCCGCCACCATGGTGACCGCCGGCGTCTACCTGATCGCCCGTTGCCACGGCCTGTTCACCCTGGCCCCGGACATCCTCGAACTGGTCGGCATCGTCGGCGCGGTGACCCTGGTCCTGGCCGGCTTCGCCGCCCTGGTGCAGACCGATATCAAGCGCATCCTCGCCTACTCGACCATGAGCCAGATCGGCTACATGTTCCTCGCCCTCGGCGTCGGCGCCTGGGACGCGGCGATCTTCCACCTGATGACCCACGCCTTCTTCAAGGCCCTGCTGTTCCTCGCCTCGGGCGCGGTGATCATCGCCTGCCACCACGAGCAGAACATCTTCAAGATGGGCGGCTTGTGGAAGAAGCTGCCGCTGGCCTACGCCAGCTTCGTGGTCGGCGGTGCGGCGCTGGCCGCCCTGCCCTTCCTCACCGCGGGCTTCTACTCCAAGGACGAGATCCTCTGGGAGGCCTTCGCCAGCGGCCATCGCGAACTGCTGATCGCCGGCCTGGTGGGTGCGTTCCTGACCTCGATCTACACCTTCCGCCTGATCTTCGTCGCCTTCCACGGCGAGCCGAAGACCGAAGCCCACGCCGGCCACGGGATTTCCCACTGGTTGCCGCTCAGCGTGCTGATCGTCCTGTCGACCTTCGTCGGCGCCCTGATCACCCCGCCGCTGGCTGGCGTCCTGCCGGAAAGCGTCGGCCACGCCGGTGGCGAAGCCAAGCACAGCCTGGAACTGGCCTCGGGCGCCATCGCCATCGCCGGCATCCTGCTGGCCGGCCTGCTGTTCCTCGGCCAGCGCCGCTTCGTCAGCGCCCTGGCGAAGAGCGCCCCGGGTCGCTTCTTCGGTACCTGGTGGTACCACGCCTGGGGCTTCGACTGGCTGTACGACAAGCTGTTCGTGAAACCCTACCTGCTGCTCTGCCAACTGCTGGGGCGCGACCCCATCGACCGTACCCTGGGCGTCGTTCCGTTCAGCGTGCGCGGCGGACACAACCTCCTCAGCCTCACCGAGAACGGCCGCCTGCGCTGGTACGCCGCTTCCCTGGTGGGTGGCGCCGCCATACTGCTCGGCGCGCTGCTGCTGGCCTAACGAATTCACGGAGAGACTGAGCCTGTCATGATTCTGCCCTGGCTAATCCTGATCCCCTTCATCGGCGGTTTCCTCTGCTGGATCGCCGAACACAGCAGCAAGACCCTGCCCCGCTGGATCGCGCTGCTTTCGATGACCCTGGTCCTGATCCTGAGCCTGTGGATCTGGGCCACCGGCGACTTCCAGCTGGCGCCCGCGCCCGGCGGCGAGCCGGAATGGACCCTGCAATTCAAGGTGCTGTGGATCGAGCGTCTCGGCATCAGCGTCCACCTGGCGATGGATGGCCTGTCGCTGCTGATGGTCGCCCTCACCGGCCTGCTCGGCGTGCTCTCGGTCCTCTGCTCGTGGAACGAGATCCAGCGCCGCATCGGCTTCTTCCATCTGAACCTGCTGTGGATCCTGGGCGGTGTGATCGGCGTGTTCCTCGCCATCGACCTGTTCCTGTTCTTCTTCTTCTGGGAAATGATGCTGGTGCCGATGTACTTCCTCATCGCGCTGTGGGGACACAGTTCCGATGACGGCAAGAAGACCCGCATCTACGCCGCCACCAAGTTCTTCATCTTCACCCAGGCCAGCGGCCTGGTGATGCTGGTGGCGATCCTCGGCCTGGTGTTCGTCAACTTCAATGCCACCGGCGTGATCACCTTCGACTACGCCACCCTGCTGAAGACCCAGCTGAGCCCCCACGTGGAATGGCTGCTGATGCTCGGCTTCTTCGTCGCCTTCGCGGTGAAGATGCCAGTGGTGCCGGTGCATTCCTGGCTGCCGGACGCCCACGCCCAGGCGCCCACCGCCGGCTCCGTGGACCTCGCCGGCATCCTCCTGAAGACCGCCGCCTACGGCCTGATCCGCTTCGCCCTGCCGCTGTTCCCCAACGCCTCGGCGGAATTCGCGCCGATCGCCATGTGGCTCGGCATCATCGGCATCTTCTACGGTGCCCTGCTGTCCTTCGCGCAGACCGACATCAAGCGCCTGGTCGCCTACTCCAGCGTTTCGCACATGGGCTTCGTGATGATCGGCATCTACTCCGGCAGCCAGGTCGCGCTGCAGGGCGTGGTGGTACAGATGATCGCCCACGGCCTCTCCGCCGCGGCGCTGTTCATCCTCTGCGGCCAGCTCTACGAGCGCCTGCATACCCGCGACATGCGCAAGATGGGCGGCCTGTGGTCGCGCATGCCCTACCTGCCGGCGATCAGCCTGTTCTTCGCCTCGGCGTCGCTGGGCCTGCCCGGCACCGGCAACTTCGTCGGCGAGTTCCTGATCCTGATCGGCGCCTTCAAGGTGGTCCCGGTGATCATCGTGATCGCCACCTTCGGCCTGGTCTTCGCCTCGGTCTACTCGCTGATCATGATCCACCGCGCCTACTTCGGACCCAGCCAGTCCGACGAGCCGATCCTCGGCCTCGACGCCCGCGAACTGAGCATGGTGCTCGGCCTAGCGGTCCTGCTGGTCCTGCTCGGGGTCTACCCGCAGCCGGTGCTGGACATCTCCGCGGCCAGCATGCACGGCGTGCAGCAATGGCTGGGCGCAGCCCTTTCCACCCTTGCAGGACGGTAGTCGCGAAATGACCTTTACGATCCAACACTTCATCGCGCTCCTGCCACTGCTGATCACCAGCGCCACCCTGGTGGTGGTGATGCTGGCGGTAGCCTGGAAACGCAATCACTCGTTCACCGCCACTCTCTCGGTGATCGGCCTCAACCTGGCCCTGCTGTCGCTGCTGCCGGTCCTCGGCGTCACCCCGATCGAGGTGACCCCGCTGGTGCTGGTGGACAACTACGCCTGCTTCTACATGGCCCTGGTGCTGGTCTCCGCCCTGGCCTGCGTGACCCTCGCCCACGCCTACATGGAAAGCTATCCGGGTAACCGCGAAGAGCTGTACCTGCTCCTGCTGCTGGCCACCGCCGGCGGCCTGGTGCTGGTCAGCGCGCAGCACCTGGCCAGCCTGTTCATCGGCCTGGAGCTGCTCTCGGTCCCGGTCTACGGGATGGTCGCCTACGCCTTCTTCAACAAGCGCTCGCTGGAAGCCGGCATCAAGTACACCGTGCTCTCGGCCGCCGGCTCCGCCTTCCTGCTGTTCGGCATGGCCCTGCTCTACGCCGAGTCCGGTACCCTGGGCTTCGCCGGCCTTGGCGCCAAGGTCGCCGAGCACGTGCTGAGCGGTCCGCTGGTCAGCGTTGGCGTCGGCATGATGCTGGTCGGCCTGGGCTTCAAGCTGTCGCTGGTGCCCTTCCACCTGTGGACCCCGGACGTCTACGAAGGCGCCCCGGCGCCGGTCTCGGCGTTCCTCGCCACCGCCAGCAAGGTCGCGGTGTTCGCCGTGCTGCTGCGGCTGTTCCAGATCGCCCCGGCGGCCCTGGACAACCAACTGCTGAACATCTCCCTGAGCGTCATCGCGGTCGCCTCGATCCTCTTCGGCAACCTGCTGGCACTGACCCAGAGCAACATCAAGCGCCTGCTCGGCTACTCGTCCATCGCCCACCTGGGCTACCTGCTGGTCGCCCTGATCGCCAGCAAGGGCATGGCCGTGGAAGCGGTCGGCGTCTACCTGGCCACCTACGTACTGACCTCCCTCGGCGCGTTCGGCGTGATCACCCTGATGTCCACCCCGTACAGCGGCCGCGACGCCGATGCACTGTTCGAGTACCGCGGCCTGTTCTGGCGCCGGCCGGTGCTGACCGCGGTGATGACCGTGATGATGCTGTCGCTGGCAGGCATCCCGCTGACCGCCGGCTTCATCGGCAAGTTCTACGTGATCGCGGTCGGCGTCGAGTCGCACCTGTGGTGGCTGATCGGCGCCCTGGTGCTGGGCAGCGCCATCGGCCTGTACTACTACCTGCGGGTCATGGTCACCCTGTTCCTGGTCGAGCCCGGCATCCGCCAGCACGACGCACCGTTCAACTGGGGCCAGCGCGCCGGCGGCATCATGCTGGTGGCCATCGCCCTGCTGGCGTTCTTCCTCGGCGTCTACCCGCAGCCGCTGCTGGAAATCCTCCAGCATTCCGGCCTGGCCCTCGCCGGCTGAGTCGCCCGCTCCACGAAAACCCCGCCTCGGCGGGGTTTTTCTTTGGCCCGCCCCACGCACCCTGCCCCGCTGCCGTGGCATGCTCCGCGCTCCATGGATGAACCCGGAGGCCTCATGCCCACCTTCCACGATATCGACGTCCTGCGACACAACAGCGCCAGTTGGGACGCCCAGGCCGCCCGTGACTGCGAATGGTCGCGACCGGTCAGCGCCGAAGAGGTCGCCGCCGCACGCCGCGGCGACTGGGCGGTGAAGCTGACCCCGGGCGCGTTACCCGCTCACTGGCTGGGCGACGTACGCGGCCGCGAGATCCTCTGCCTGGCCTCGGCCGGCGGCCAGCAGGCGCCGATCCTTGCCGCCGCCGGCGCACGGGTCACGCTGTTCGACGCCTCGGCGGGACAGCTGGACAAGGACCGCCAGGTCGCCGCCCGCGACCGCCTCGAACTGGCCTGCGTGCAGGGCGACATGCGCGACCTCTCGACCTTCGCCGATGTCTCCTTCGACCTGGTCTTCAATCCCATCTCCAATCTCTACGTCGACGATGTCCTGCCGGTCTGGCGCGAATGCGCGCGGGTGCTGCGGCCGGGCGGCAAGCTGCTGGCGAGCTTCTACAACCCGGCGCTGTTCATCGAGGACCGCTCGCCGGAACTGGCAGAGCAGGGCCTGATCCGGCCGCGACATCGCCTGCCCTACTCCGACCTGGAAAGCCTCTCCGCCGAAGCCCTCGCGGCGAAGCGCGAGAAAGGCGAAGCCCTGGTGTTCGGCCATAGCCTGACCCAGCAGATCGCCGGCCAGCTCGCCGCCGGCCTGCTGCTGCAGGATTTCTACGAAGACTGGCAACCGCACCCGCGCTTCGTCATCGACCGCTTCATGCCGACCTTCCTCGCCACCTGCGCGCTCAAGCCGAGGTCCGCCGCCGGTTGACAGCGGCGAGCCCTGAGGAGTGCCGGCAAGCGCTGCTCCATGTCCAGTTGCGCAACGGTCGCGATGTACCGGGTTCGACGCACTGTTAGCCGAAGGCCCCAGGCACTGCCTGGAGCGGCTCAGCCACGACAGCGCCGTCCATGATGCTTCAAGGCCTGAAACGAACAAGCCCCGCATTCGCGGGGCTTGTCTGCCACGGGCGCGACTCAGGCCTGTGGTTCTTCCTCGCGGCCAGTGAACAGGTCCCAGCTGGCCATGAACAGCGCAGCGATCAGCGGGCCGATGACGAAGCCGTTGAGGCCGAACAAGGCCATGCCGCCGAGGGTGGAGATCAGCACCACGTAGTCCGGCATCTTGGTGTCCTTGCCGACCAGGATCGGGCGCAGGATGTTGTCCACCAGGCCGATCACCACCACGCAGAACAGGATCAGCACTACACCCTGCCAGATCGCCCCGGTGAGCAGGAAGTAGGCCGCCACCGGCGCCCAGATCAGCGCCGCACCGATGGCCGGCAGCAGCGACAGGAAGGCCATCAGGGTGCCCCAGAGCAAGGCGCCCTCGATGCCCAGCACCCAGAAGATCAGGCCGCCGAGAGCGCCCTGGGTGGCAGCCACGGCGATGTTGCCCTTCACCGTGGCGCGGATCACCGTGGTGAACTTGGCGAACAGGTGGTGCTTGTGTTCCTGGCTCAGCGGCACCGCCTGCTTGATCCGCCGGCCGAGCACGCGACCGTCGCGAAGGAGGAAGAACAGCAGGTAGAGCATGATGCCGAAGCTGATGACGAAGTCGAGGGTGTTCTGGCCGATGCTGAACGCCTTGGTCGCCACCACCTGGCTGGCCTGCATCGCCACCGAGGAGAGCTTCTCCTGCAGGCTCGAGAGATTGGCCAGGTCGAAGCGCTCCAGCCACTGGTGCACCGATGGCGGCAAGGCGGCCACCGCCTGCTGCAGGTAGGCGGCGAAGTTCAGTTCGCCGGACTTGACCCGCTGGTAGACGCTCGCGCCTTCCTGCACCAGCGAACCGGCGATGAAGATCACCGGGATGATCACGATCAGCACGCAGATCAGCAGGGTGATCAGCGCGGCGAGGTTCTTCCGATCCCTCAGGCGCACCTGCAGGCGGCGTTGCACCGGGGCGAAGATGATCGCCAGGATGGTGCCCCAGAACACCGCGCCGTAGAACGGCAGCAAGAGCCAGCCGAAGGCGAGCGTGACCACCGCCAGCAACAGGAGAAAAGTCCGGGATTCCAGTTTCGTGTCGAGCATGTCCAATCCATCTGGCAGTGGGAAGCAAAGCATTAGTCAGCCGGCGGAGGTGGATCGTTCACGACTGCCGGCCGACTCCGCCGAATAATGACAGGAAGGCTCTGTGGCGCACCACTGCCGGCTGGCTCTTTTGCCGGCAGCGGTCGCGCGGGGGAAGGGTCAGATGCGGAACTGACCGACCAGCCGGCCCAGGCCCTGGCCCAGTTGCGCCAGGCTGCGGGCGGTCTGCGCGCCCTGCTGGGCCTCGTCGGCGACGCTGTCCACCGCGCCGGCGATCTGGTGCACGCTGCGGTTGATCTCCTCGGCCACCGCGGTCTGTTCCTCGGCGGCGCTGGCGATCTGCGCGTTCATCGCGTTGATGGTGGCAATCAACTGGGCGATGGCGTCCAGCGAATCGCCGGCCTGGTTGGCCTGGTTGCTGGTGCCCTCGCCGGCCTCGCCGGAACGGCGCATGGCGTCGACCGCGGCGTTGGTGCCCTGCTGCAGGCGATCGATCATGCCCTGGATTTCCTGGGTGCTCTGCTGGGTGCGGCTGGCCAGCGCCCGCACTTCGTCGGCGACCACCGCGAAGCCACGTCCGGCCTCGCCGGCACGGGCCGCCTCGATGGCCGCGTTGAGCGCCAG
>NZ_KV813429.1:0-37490 GCF_001813645.1 Pseudomonas sp. HMSC063H08 | reverse complement strand
GCCTCGATGGCCGCGTTGAGCGCCAGCAGGTTAGTCTGTTCGGCAATGGAGCGGATCACCCCGAGCACGCTGACGATCGACTGCACGTCCTGTTGCAGGCTGTCCAGCGAGGAACCGCTGTCGCGGATCTCGTCCACCAGCGCGTGGATGCGCTCGATGCTGCCGTCCACCACGCGCTTGGCCGCCTGGCCTTCGTGGTCGGTCTGCTGCGCGGCCTCGGCGGCGCGCTGGGCGCTCTGCGCCACTTCATGGGCGGCGGCGGACATCTCGTTGATCGCGGTGGCGACCTGATCGGTCTCGTGGCGCTGGCGCTCCATGGCCTGCTCGGAACGCTCGGCCTGGGCCGACATCTGCTCCACCAGTTGCTTGAGGTCGCCGGTCATCCCGGCGATCTGCCGCACCAGACCGTGGATCTTCTCGACGAAGCGGTTGAAGGAACCGGCCAGCTCGCCCAGCTCGTCGTGGCTGGTCACCGGCAGGCGGCGGGTCAGGTCGCCCTCGCCGGCGGCGATGTCGTCGAGGTTCTGGCGGATCTGGTGCAGCGGACGCAGCATCGCGTTGGCCACCGCCAGGCCGATCACCAGCAGGACCATCAGGAGGACCCCGGCGATCGCCACGATGCTGGCGATCAGGGTGCCGATACGCTCGTCGATGGCTTGCTTGATCTCCACCAGTTGGGCCTCGACGCCGTCGAGGTTGATCGCCGAGCCGATCACCATGTCCCACTTCGGCAGGTACAGGGTGTACGACAGCTTCGGCACCATGACGCTTTCGTTACCTGGCAGCGGCGAGGTATAGGTCACGTAGTGGCTGCCGTTCTTGCCTGCCTCCACCAGTTCGCGGTTGAGGTAGACGCCGCTGGGATCGCGGCGGTCGCGGAAGCTCTTGCCGACGTCCACCGGGCTGTCGCCACGGAACAGGCGCACCACCTGGGAGTCGTAGCCGAAGATATAGCCGTCCTTGCCGTACTTGACCTTCGACAGGCGCGCAATGGCCTCGGCGCGGGCGTTCAGGTCGCCGTTGGCCGAGCGGTCGTACTCGGCCTGGATACTGCCCATGGCGATCTGCACATAGTGCTCGAGTTCGGCACGACGGTCGCCGAGCAGGCGCTCGCGGGTATCCTTGACTTCGGTATCAGCCTGTTTTTTCAGGATCAGCACCGCTCCGCCGCTGAGCACCAGGGCGAAGAGCAGCACCGGCACCATGGCCAGCAGGAGGACTTTGGATTTCAGGGTCAGACGCATCATCAACTCCTAGCATGACGCCCAATAAAAAACGGGATTCCCGTTTCATCGGCAATCCCGTCGGAAGCTTAAGCGGCCGGCCCGACATTCCGTCAGGCGACCGCCCGAAATGGGACTCAGAGCAACATCGCGGCGGCCCAGCCGAACACCAGCAACGGCAGGTTGTAGTGGAGGAAGGTCGGCACCACGGTGTCCCAGATGTGATTGTGCTGGCCGTCGACGTTGAGCCCGGAGGTCGGCCCGAGGGTCGAGTCCGACGCCGGAGAACCTGCATCCCCCAGCGCGCCGGCGGTGCCGACGATGCTGACGATGGCCAGCGGGCTGAAGCCCAGTTGCACCGCCAGCGGGACGAAGATCGCGGCGATGATCGGCACGGTGGAGAACGACGAGCCGATGCCCATGGTGACCAGCAGGCCGACCAGCAGCATCAGCATGGCGCCGACCGCCTTGCTGTTGCCGATCCAGGCTACCGAGGCGTCGACCAGGCTCTGCACCTCGCCGGTGGCCTTCATCACCTCGGCGAAACCGGCCGCGGCAATCATGATGAAACCGATGGTGGCCATCATCTTCATGCCTTCGGTGAACAGGTCGTCGGTCTCCTTCCAGCGCACCACGCCGGACAGCGAGAAGACCACGAAACCGACCAGCGCGCCGATGATCATCGAGTCCAGCCACAGCTGCACGACGAACGCGGCGACGATGGAGACCCCGGCCACCGCCAGGCTTTTCGGGCTATAGCTGACATCGACGCGTTCGGCCTGCTCGATCCGCTGCAAGTCGTAGACGCGCTTGCGGCGGTAGCTGAACAGCACCGCGATGAGCAACCCGGCGAGCATGCCCAGGGCCGGGATGAACATGGCGTGGGTGACGTTGATCCCGCTGACGTCGACGCCGTTGCGCGCCACGTTGGCCAGCAGGATTTCATTGAGGAAGATGTTGCCGAAGCCCACCGGCAGGAACATGTACGGGGTGATGAGGCCGAAGGTGATGACGCAGGCGATCAATCGCCGGTCGATCTGCAGCTTGCTCAGCACATAGAGCAGCGGCGGCACCAGCAGCGGGATGAAGGCGATGTGGATCGGCAGGATATTCTGCGAGGATACCGCCACGCAGAGCAGCAGGCCGACCAGAATCCACTTGAACGCACCGGCGCCCTTGCCCTGCTCGTCGTGCCGGCCGAGCAGCGCCAGGACCTTGTCGGCCAGCGCATGGGCCACGCCGGAGCGAGCGATGGCCACGGCGAAGGCGCCGAGCATGGCGTACGACAGGGCCACCGTGGCGCCGCCGCCGAGACCGCCGTTGAAGGCCTTGAGAGTCCCCTCCAGGCCTAGGCCACCGAACAATCCGCCGACCACCGCGCCGATGATCAGCGCCAGCACGACATGCACACGGCAAAGGCTGAGGACGAGCATCAGTGCGACCGCCAGCACCACTGCGTTCATCGTTGAACTCCTTGAAAATGAAACGAACCCGGCCGCCTGCGACCGAAAAAAGGGGCGTACTCTGCTACAGCCATCCCCGCCTGTCAAAGCCGCGCATCGGCGAATGTCGCCTGGCTATAAACCGTTGTGCACGGTTCTTGCGTGCGATTCGCCGCACGACGGCAATCCGGCGCCAGCGAACGAACCGTCGTCAAGAATGGGCGAGCCCTGCCGATAAGCCTTGGGCCCCCGCAGTTTCTTCGTACAAGGACCCCTCCCATGTTCCTTCGCCGCCTGTCCATCCAATGGAAGATCACCCTGCTGGCAGGCCTCTGCCTGCTCGGCGTGGTCGCCTTGCTGGTCGGCCTTTCGGTCTACCGCATGCAGCACAGCAGCGTACTGGTGAAAAGCGCCAGTACGCAGATGCTCGACGAATCGGCGCGCCTGCGCCTGGAAGCCCGCGGGGAATTGCAGGCGTTGCGCATCCAGCGCTATTTCATGGATGCCTTCCAGTACGGCAAGGGTTTCTCCCGGCAGATCCTGTTCCTCCGCGACCAGGCGCAGAAGCGCTTCCTCGACGCCTACGACCTGCGCGAGGACCTGACCCGCCAGGTGCGCACCGCGCTCGCCGCCAATCCCGAGGTGCTCGGCCTGTACGTGGTCTTCGAACCCAACGCACTGGACGGCAAGGACGAACTGTTCGTCGACCAACCCGCCCTGGGCAGCAATGACAAGGGACGCTTCTCCCTGTACTGGGCGCAGGCCACGCCGGGACAGCTGGAGTCCGAGTCGATGGTCGAGTCCGAACTCGCCGACACCAGCAGCGGGCCCAGCGGCGCGACCTACAACGCCTGGTACACCTGCCCGAAGGAAAGCGCTCAACCCTGCGTGCTCGATCCCTACTTCGACAAGGTCGGCGAGCGCCAACTATTGATGACCAGCATCGCCTTCCCCCTCGAACTGGATGGCAAGGTGATCGGCGTGATGGGCCTGGACATCAACCTGAGCAATCTGCAGGCGCTCAGCGAACAGGGCAACCGCGAACTCTACGACGGCGTCGGCCAGGTCGGCATCCTCAGCCCGGCCGGGCTGTTCGCCGGCAACAGCCGCGACGCCGGCCTGCTCGGCAAGAACCTGGCCAAGGCGGATCCGCAGCACGCCGGCGAACTCCTGCAACTGCTGGCCGCCGGCAAGAGCCAATTGTTCAACGAGAACGACGACCTCAAGGTGCTGCAACCGTTGCAGCCGATTCCCGGCGCCAAGCCCTGGGGCGTGCTCCTCGAAGTGCCGAAGAGCGCCCTGCTCGGCCCGGCCCTGGCGCTGGAGCGGCAACTGGACGACATGCGTCGCGAAGGCACCTGGGTCGAACTGGGCCTCGGCCTCGGCGCCGCGGTGCTCGGCCTGCTGGTGCTGTGGTTGACCGCCCGCGGCGTGACCCGGCCGATCCTCGGCGTCGCCCACATGCTGCGCGACATCGCCAGCGGCGAAGGCGACCTGACCCAGCGTCTGCCGCACACCGGGCGCGACGAGCTGGGCGAACTGGCCGGATGGTTCAACCGTTTCCTCGACAAGCTGCAGCCGATCATCCGCGACGTCAAGGTCTCGGTGCGCGATGCGCGCAGTACCGCCGACCAGTCGGCGGCGATTTCCAGCCAGACCAGCGCCGGCATGCAGCAGCAGTTCCGCGAGATCGACCAGGTCGCCACCGCATCCCACGAGATGACCGCCACTGCCCAGGACGTCGCCCGTAGCGCCGCCCAGGCCGCCGACGCCGCGCGCGGTGCCGACCAGGCGACCCGCGACGGTCTGGCGCTGATCGACCGCACCACCCAGAGCATCGACAGCCTGGCCGCCAACCTGACCAGCGCCATGGGCCAGGTCGAGCAACTGGCCAGCAGCAGCGAGGAAATCGGTTCGGTGCTGGAAGTGATCCGCGCCATCGCCGAGCAGACCAACCTGCTGGCGCTCAACGCGGCCATCGAGGCGGCCCGCGCCGGCGACGCCGGCCGCGGCTTCGCGGTGGTCGCCGACGAAGTGCGCAACCTCGCCCGGCGCACCCAGGACTCGGTGGAACAGATCCGCGGGGTGATCGAAGGCCTGCAACAGGGCACCCGCGACGTGGTCGACGCCATGCACGGCAGCCATCGCCAGGCCCAGGGCAGCGTCGAGCAGGTGGATGAAGCGGTGGCCGCGCTGCAACGGATCGGCGAGGCGGTGACGGTGATCAACGACATGAACCTGCAGATCGCCAGCGCCGCCGAGGAACAGAGCTCGGTAGCCGAGGAGATCAACCGCAATGTCGCGGCGATCCGTGACGTCACCGAGTCGCTGTCGAGCCAGGCCGAGGAATCGGCCCAGGTCAGTCAGTCGCTGAACCGCCTGGCCAACCACCAGCAGGGCCTGATGGAACAGTTCAAGGCCTGACCGTTCACGGTCTGAATAGCGCCGGGGGGCCGTAGGTCCCCCAGATCGCCAGGCGGGCCAGCGAGCGCAGCCAGCCGCGCAGACGCGCCGGGGCTCCCGCCTCGGCCTCCTTCGCTGCCGCTGTCCCGGCCTGTCGCGGCTCGCCGCGCAACGCATTTTCCACGGCCTGCTCGTAGCGAGCCTGCGCGGGCAACCGCAGCGACCGCCCCTCCTCTCGCTGACCACTGGACTCGCCCAACAGGAACACCAGCACCGGCAGCATCAGCGCCCAGCGCCAGCGGCCCGTACCCGTCCGCCGTTTCATCGTCCAAGATCTCCTTGCAAGAAGCCCGGGATGCTAGGGAAAGCGCAGGAGGAAATCTTGCCGGGACTGTCGGCAAATGGTGAAGAACTGTTAAGCCCTGGCGGCGCGGCCGCTCTTCTGCAACGGCAACTCGACGCTCACCCGCAGGCCGCCCAGCGGGCTGTCCTCAAGACTCAGGCGGCCACCGCAGGCCTCGGCGATGTCGCGCGCGATGCCCAGGCCCAGGCCATGGCCGCTGACCTGCTCGTCGAGCCGGGTACCCCGCTCCAGCACCGCCTGGCGCTGGTCGGGAAGGATGCCGGGGCCGTCATCGTCGACCTTCAGGCGGACCATGCCCTCGCCCTGCGCGACGGTCAGGCGGACTTCGCTATCGGCCCACTTGCAGGCGTTGTCCAGCAGATTGCCGAGCATCTCCAGCAGGTCCTCGCGATCCCATGGCAGGCGCAGCCCCGGTGGCGCGCTCCAGCTCACCTGCAGGTGCGGGCCGTGGATCAGGCGCAGGGTGTCGCACAGCGACGGCAACTCCTCGGCGCAATCGAAATGTGCGCCAGGCAGCGCTTCGCCGACCAGGCGCGCCTTGCCCAACTCGCGACCGAGGCGCTGCTGGATCTGTTCCAGCTGCTCGCGCAGGACCTGTTGCAACTCCGGCTGGCGCGCCATCTCCTCGCGCTCGGCGAGGCTGACCAGCACCGCCAGCGGCGTCTTCAGGGCGTGACCGAGGTTGCCCAGGGCGTTGCGCGAACGCTTCAGGGTCTCCTCGGTGTGTGCCAGCAGGTGGTTGATCTGCTCCACCAGCGGCTCCAGCTCCTCGGGAGCCTGGTTGTCCAGTTGGCTGCGCTGACCCTGCTGCAGCTGGGCGATCTGCAGGCGCACCTCCTCCAGCGGACGCAGCGAACGACGCACGGTCAGGCGCTGCAACAGCAATACCAGGAGCAGCGCCAGGGCGCCGGCGCCCAGACCCATCCACTGCACGCGGGCAAAGCTTTCCAGGATCGGCGTATAGTCCTGCGCCACCACGATCCGCAGCTTCTGGCCCATGCGCTTGTAGTGGCCGCGGAACACCAGCAGTCGCTGCTCCTCGGGCCCATCGACCAGGCCCTGCACCAGCCCTTTCTTGTGCGGCACCTCCAGCTCGCTGTCCCACAGGGAGCGTGAGCGCCAGGTGTCCTTTTCCAGCTCGATGACGAAATAGCGCCCGGAATACGGGCGCTGGAACGCCGGGTTGAGGCGTTGCTCGTCCAGTTGCATGCCGTTCGGCCCGCGTACCATGGCCACCAGCAGGTTCTCCGCCTCCTCGCGCAGGTTGCCGGCGAAATAGCGCCGCAGGCCCTGGTCGAACAGCCACAGGCCGGTCTGCGCGAGGACCAGCCCGACCACCAGCAGCACCGCGAACAGGCCGACGCTCAGGCGCCGCTGGATCGACCTCATCCGGCGGCCACCCCGGCGTAGCGGTAGCCCTGGCCACGGCGGGTCTCGATCACCTCGCGGCCGAGCTTGCGTCGCAGGTGGTTGACGTGGACCTCGATGACATTGGAATCGCGTTCGGTTTCGCCGTCGTACAGATGCTCGGCCAGGTGCCCCTTGGACAGGACCTGACCGGGGTGCAGCATGAAATAACGCAGCAGGCGGAATTCGGCGGCGGTCAGGTCGACGTCGGCGCCGTTCAGGCACACGCACTGGCGCTGCTCGTCCAGGCGCAGCCCGGCGGCCTCCAGCTGGCTCTGGTTGGCCAGCCCATGGGCGCGGCGCAACAGGGCCTGGATGCGCAAGGCCAGCTCTTCCGGATGGAACGGCTTGGTCAGGTAGTCGTCGGCACCGGCCTTGAGCCCATCGATGCGTTCGGCCCAGGAACCGCGCGCGGTGAGGATCAGCACCGGAGTCGCGAGTCCCAGCCCACGCCACTCCTGGAGTATCTCCAGGCCGGGGCGCCCGGGCAGGCCGAGGTCGAGGATGATCAGGTCGTAGGGCTCGCTGGCGCCCTGCACCGCCGCGTCGCGGCCGTCGGCCAGCCAGTCCACCGCGTAGCCCTGGCGGGTCAGGCTGGCCATCAGTTCGTCGGCCAGGGGAACGTGATCCTCAACCAGCAGCAACCGCATCAGTCGTCTTCCTCGTCCTTCAGGATGCGGCCGTTGCGGGCATCCAGTTCCAGTTCACGCACGACGCCGTCGCGGGTGAGCAGTTCCACCTCGTAGACATAGACGTCGTCTTCCTCTTCCAGCTCGACCTCCAGCAGGCGCGCCCCGGGGTAACGCCCCAGGGCTTCCTGCATGAGGGATTCGAGCGGCTGTATCACACCGTCCTGGCGCAGGCGCAGGACCTCGTCCTGGTCCAGGTCGCGCGCCATCGCCTCGAGGCTGATGACCGCCAGGACCAGTGCGATGATCCCGGCGTAGCGCATGAGCCACTTCATCAGTCGTCCTGGTGGTCCTTGAGCACGGCGCCGGTAGCGGCATCCAGCTCCAGGTCCCACTTCACGCCCTGCGGGTCGCGCAACTCGACCTGGTAGATGTAGCGGCCGTATTCCTCTTCCAGCTCGGTATCGTGGACGCTCGAGCCGGGATGCTTGGCGATGGCGTTCTTGTTCAGCTCTTCGAAGGACTTGATGGTCCCGGCGTCACGCAGCTTCAGCGCCTCGTCCGGGCCGAGGTCGCGGGCCTGGGCCAGGCCGGCAGTCAGGGCGATGGCGGTGGCGGCGAACAGGGCAGTCAGTTTCTTCATGGGAATCTCTCCGTGGGAATCAATCGTGTTGCTTTCGACGGTTTGCAGATTAACCGGGCGCTCTTAATTGAAGCTGAATTTGCCGCAAGGACATGGCCGGGGCGCGCCATAGGGTAACGGAAAGCCTCTGCGATGGGGCTCGCCGGCGTTCGAAAGCGCTTGGTCCTGCGACAACTCGTCCTATAATCGCCGGTCCGCAAGGGAGAAGACCAGCATGCCAGCCATCCAGATCAAGTCCCCCGCACTGACCCTCAAGGCCGGTCGCCGCGCCCTCGCCCGCATCCGCGAGCGCGGCCTGCAGCCGACCGACGTCGGCATCGTCCCCGGTGCCGCCGGCGGGCCAAAGGCGCTGGGCATCCAGGGACTGGACCTGGCGATCTTCGGCGAGTGGCTGCCGCGCGCCCCGCGCGAACGCTCGCTGATCGGCGCCTCCATCGGTTCCTGGCGCTTCGCCAGCGCCTGCCTGCCCGACGCCGTGGCCGGCCTCACCCGCCTCGGCGAGCTGTACACCCGGCAGCGTTTTCCCAAAGGCGTGAGCATCGCCGAAGTCTCGCGCAAGTGCGCGGCGATGCTCGACGACCTGCTCGCCGGCCAGGACGCGCGGATCCTCGACAACCCGCTGTACCGCCTCAACGTGGTGGTGGTGAAGAGCCACGGGCGCCTCGCCCACGACCACAAGGCCAGCCTCGGCCTGGGGCTGTCCTCGGTGATCCGCGACAACCTGATCGGCCGCCGCCACCTGCACCGCCACTTCGAACGGGTGATCCTGCATGACGCCCGCCAGGCGCCGCCGCTGGCCGCGCTGACCGACTTCCCGTCGCGCTACCTGCACCTGGACGGCGGCAACCTGCGCCAGGCGCTGCTCGCCTCCGGCTCGATCCCGATGGTCATGGAAGGCGTCCGCAACCTGCCTGGCGCCGGCCCCGGCACCTACCGCGACGGCGGCCTGCTCGACTACCATCTCGACCTGCCCTACGAGGACCGCGGCGTGGTGCTCTACCCGCACTTCACCGACAAGGTGATCCCCGGCTGGTTCGACAAGGGCTTGCCCTGGCGCCGTGGCGACGCCGGGCGCCTGCAGGACGTGCTGCTGGCGCCGTCGCGCGAGTACCTGGCGCGCCTGCCGCACGCCAAGCTGCCGGACCGCAAGGACTTCACCCGCTACCTCGGCGACGACGACGGCCGCGAGCGCTACTGGCGCCAGGCGATGGCGGAAAGCCGCAGGCTCGGCGACGAATTCCTCGAACTGGTCGACGGCGGCCGGCTCGGCGAACGCCTGCAAGCGCTGGACTGAGCCGCCACCGACGAGAAGGATCCTGCATGAAACTGGCCGTAGCGCTGATCCACGGCATCGGCGACCAGCCCGATAGCCGCGACGAGGACGGTCTGCACAGCTACGCCCGCGAACTGGTGGCGGCGCTGCGCCGACGTCTCGGCGCGGAAGCCGGCGAGGTGGCCTTCCAGAGCCTGTACTGGGCCAGCGTGCTGGACGCCCGCGAGCTGGACTACCTCAAGCGCATCGAGCGCGAGCCGCTGGGCTGGCGCTGGCTGCGCCGGGCGGTGACGCTGTTCCTCGGCGACGCCAGCGGCTACCGCAAGGTCAGCGCCGCCTACGACACCACCTACCAGCAGGTCCACCAGCACGTGCGCAGCGGGATCATGGCCCTGCGCGCGAAGGTCGGGCCGCAGACGCCGCTGGTGATCCTCGCCCACTCCCTGGGCGGGCACATCGTATCCAACTTCATCTGGGACCAGCAGAAACTCAACCGCACGCCGAGTTGCTCGATCGACCCCTTCCTCGGCCTGGAAACCCTGGCCGGGCTGGTCACCTTCGGTTGCAACATCCCGCTGTTCACCTTCGCCTACGAGAAGGTCTGTCCGATCCGCTTTCCCGGCCACTGCCTGACCCCGGCGATCCGCCAGCAGGCACGCTGGCTGAACGTCTACGCGCCGGCCGATCCGCTCGGCTATCCGCTGCGGCCGTTGCAGAACTACGCCGCGGTCGTCCACGAGGACCTCGCCCTGCCGGTCGGTCCCTGGTACAAGCGGCACACCCCGTTGAGCCACATGGAGTACTGGAACGATGCGCGCTTTCACGATTACCTGGCGGACTACCTGCGCCGCCTGTTGGCTGCTGGCCTCGAGCCTGCCGGCGCTGGCCGCGCCCTCCCCGCAGGCGAGCCAGGAGATCGGCCGCTTGCTGAGCTTTGTTGAAGACAGCGGCTGCACCTTCATCCGCAACGGCAGCGAATACCCGGCCGCGGAAGCCCGCGCCCACCTGCAGAAGAAGCTCGACTACCTGGAGCGCAAGGATCTGGTCGCCAGCAGCGAGGACTTCATCGAGCGCGCCGCGACCCAGAGCAGCCTCAGCGGCAAGCCCTACCAGGTGCGCTGCGCCGGGCAGACGCGCAACTCCGCCGACTGGCTGAACCAGGAGCTGCGGCGTCTGCGGCAAGCCCCCTGATCAACCGGGATGGCCGTCGACCCGCGGACGACACAGCATCGGCGCGTAGCACCAGGCGAATAGCAGGAACGCCAAAGCCCACAGTCCGCCTGCCAGGGGCAGCGCCCAGTTCGCCGGCAACAGGCTGGGCAGGAACACCCGCGCCGCGCAGCCGAGATTGAGCAGGGCGAAAGCCCAGGGCATCGCTGCCGGCGGTTGCAGCGCGCGACCGGTATGGCCGAGAGTGACCCGTGCCAGCATCGCCAGGATCAATCCGCCCATGCCGCCCACCGCCAGCGCGTGCAGCGCCTGGCTCGGCGCCAGCGCCAGGCCCAGGCTCCAGAGCGCCATGCCGAGCGGCGCCACGGCGATCCAGAAATACGCCAGGTGCAGCGACCAGAGCAGCGGCACCTGCCAGATGCCGCGATCGCGCCAACGCCACAGGCGCCACAGTTGCGCACCGCCGAGGGCGGCGAACAGTCCTGCAAGCCAGGGCGTCGGCTGCGCCGTGACGCCCGCGGCGGTGAGCAGCGCCACCAGCACGCAGCCCAGCAGGATGCCATTGTCCAGCCAGGCGATCGCCGGCACCTGCTGCTGACGGCCGAGACCGCGCTGGGTGAAGAACGGGATCACCCGCCCGCCGATCAGGTTCATCATCCCGGCGATCAGCCATAGCGCGGCGATGGAGGCACGCCGTTGCCAGTCGTCGTTGCCCTCGAACAGGCCGAGCAGGACCAGGGCGTCGGCCAGGGTCAACAGCAGCAACAGGCCCACCACCGGGTAATTGCGCTTCTGCCGCACCCGCCACAGGCTGCGACCGATAGCCCAGGCCAATAGCGGCAGGAAGCTCAGTTGCAGCACCAGCAGCAGCGCCAGCGGCGCATCGAATAGCCAGGCCAGGCGCGCCGCCAGCCAGAGCCCGGCGAGCAGGGCCAGGGGTTTGCCCTGCAGGCCGGGTACGCCGGTCCAGGTCTGCACGGCGGTCAACAGGAAGCCGGCGATGATCGCCACACCGAAACCGAAGAGCATTTCGTGACGATGCCAGGCCAGCCAGCCACCGACCGGTTGCCAGCCGCTCCAGAGCCCGGCCAGCGCCGCCAGCCAGAGCGCGATGGCGAGCACCGCGAACAGCGCGCCGCCGAGGAAGAACGGGCGGAAGCCCAGGCGCCAGATCGGCGGTATGGCCATCAGCCTGGAACGATCAAGCACTTGCACAGCAGACCTCCCAACCGGGTCGACGCATGCGGAACAGCGCGCTCAGGCGCATCACGTAGCCAATCTTCAACAGTGTCGGGCCGAGGATCACCAGCGCATGGGAAAACACCAGCGCCGGCATGTTCAGGTAGCGGTCGAGGAAATAGGCGGCGATCACGCCGGCGACGAGCAGCGCCAGGCCGGCCGCCAGCAGCCCGTGACCGATCCGCAGCACCCGCCGTGGACAATCGAACAGAGCGTTCATCTCGATCTCCTTTTTCCGAAAAGGGCCGACGCATTTCGCGCCGGCCCGTCGCTTCAGGCGTCCAGCGCGGCGGCCGGACCGAAGAACTCGTAGTGGCATTGCTGCGAGGGTACGCCGAGGTCGGCCAGGTGGCGCTTGACCTGCGCCATGAAAGGCCGGGGTCCGAGGAAGTAGGCGTCCAGGTCGCGCTCCTGCGGCAACCAGTCGGCCAGTTTCTCGCGGCTCAGCAATCCCTCGGCGTCGGCACTGTCGCCGGCGCGCGGTTCGCTATAGCAGAAGAAGTGCTCGACCTGCTCGTGCTGCGCCGACACGTCTTCGATCCAGTCGCGGAAGGCATGCACGCCGCCATGCCGGGCGCAATGGATGAAGCGGATCGGCCGCGCCTGCGGCAGCGCTTCCTGCAACATGGCCAGGGCCGGGGTGATGCCGACGCCGGCGGTGATCAGCACCAGCGGCTTGTCGCTGTCACGCAGGACGAAATCGCCAGCCGGCGGAAACAGATCCAGCTCGTCGCCCTCGGCGACCCGGTCATGCAGGTGATTGGAGACCCGTCCACCCGCCTCGCGCTTGACGCTGATGCGGTATTCGCGGCCGTTGCTGGCAGCGGAAAGCGAATAGTTGCGGCGCACTTCCTCGCCGTCGATGTCCAGCCGCAGGCCGATGTACTGTCCCGGCTGGAACGCCAGCAGCGGCTGGCCGTCCACCGGCTCCAGGTAGAACGAGGTGATTTCCTCGCTCTCCGCCTGCTTGCGTGCCACGCGGAAGCGCCGCACGCCGCGCCAGCCGCCATCGGCCTGGGCGCTGGCGGCATACACCGACTCCTCGGCCTCGATCAGCAGGTCGGCCAGTTGCTGGTAGGCCGCGCCCCAGGCTTCGAGGACTTCGTCGGTGGCGATCTGTTCGCCGAGGACCTCGCGGATCGCCCGCAACAGGCAAGTGCCGACGATCGGATAGTGTTCGGGCAACACCTGCAGGGAGACATGCTTGTTCACCACCTTGGCCACCAGCGGGCCGAGTTCCTGCAACTGGTCGATGTGCCTGGCGTACATCAGCACGCCATTGGCCAGCGCCCGCGGCTGGTCGCCGCTGGCCTGGTGGGCCTGGTTGAACAGCGGGCGAACCTCGGGGTACTCGCCGAGCATGGTGCGGTAGAAATGGGTGATCAGCGCTTCACCGCCGGTCTCCAGCAGCGGTACGGTGGCTTTGATGAGGGCACGTTGGGCATTGGACAACATAGATGACTCCTGACGCATGCAAGGTTTTGTTTCACCTCGAAGCATTTCAGGAAGCGTGCCAAGGCAAACTACCAGAATTCACGGGCCTTGCAGGCCGGCATAGGTCATAATGACTGCAACCATTCAGAGTCATTAGGACTGCAAAGAGGTCGAAATGACCACCAATCCCTTGCTTGCTACCCTAATCCCGCTGGTTGCCGACCTGTCCCGCGACCTGCCGGAAGACGAACGCTACCGCCGACTGCTCCAGGCCCTGCGCGACCTGCTGCCCTGCGACGCCACCGCGCTGCTGCGCCTGGACGGCGAATACCTGATCCCGCTGGCGGTGGACGGCCTCAGCCCGGACACCCTCGGCCGGCGCTTCCGGGTCGGCGAACATCCGCGCCTCGAGGCTCTCCTGGAGCGCCGCGGGCCGACCCGCTTCCCCGCCGACTGCGGCCTGCCCGATCCCTACGACGGTCTGGTGGAAGGCCTCCACGGCCACCTGGAAATCCATGATTGCCTGGGCTGTCCGCTGTACCTCGACGACCAGCCCTGGGGCTTGCTGACCCTGGATACCCTCGATCCGTCGCGCTTCGCCAGCGCCGACCTGGATACCCTGGAGGCCTTCGCCAGCCTCGCCGCCGCCACGGTCAAGGCCAGCGAGCGGATGCGCGACCTGACCCGCCGCGCCGAGGACGAGCACCAGCGCGCCGAGGCCTATCTCGAAGCCGCTGGCGAGCGGCCACGGGAAATGATCGGCCAGAGCGCCGCGCACAAGGCGCTGCTGGAAGAAATCCGCCTGGTCGCCAACAGCGACCTGAGCGTACTGATCACCGGCGAGACCGGGGTCGGCAAGGAACTGGTGGCGCAATCCATCCACCGGCATTCCATGCGCAGCGGCAAGCCGATGATCAGTCTCAACTGCGCCGCGCTGCCCGAGACCCTGGTGGAAAGCGAATTGTTCGGCCATGTGCGCGGCGCCTTCTCCGGCGCGGTCAACGAACGGCGCGGCAAGTTCGAACTGGCCGACGGCGGCAGCCTGTTCCTCGACGAGGTCGGCGAGTTGCCGCTGGCGGTGCAGGCCAAGCTGCTCCGCGTGCTGCAGAGCGGGCAGTTGCAGCGGGTCGGCTCCGATCGCGAGCACCGCGTCGACGTACGCCTGATCGCAGCCACCAACCGCGACCTGGCCGAGGAAGTACGTGCCGGGCGCTTCCGCGCCGATCTCTACCATCGCCTCAGCGTCTATCCCTTGCGCGTGCCGCCGCTGCGCGAGCGCGGCCGCGATATCCTCCTGCTGGCCGGCTACTTCCTCGAGGAAAACCGACCGCGCCTGGGACTGCGTAGCCTGCGCCTGGACCACGAGGCCCAGGCCGCGCTCCTCGACTATCGCTGGCCGGGCAACGTGCGCGAACTCGAGCACCTGGTCGGCCGCGCCTCGCTCAAGGCCCTCGGCCACAATCCGGAGCGGTCGCGGATCGTCACCCTGCATCGGCAGGATCTCGACCTGCCCGCGGAAACCCCCGCGCCACCTCGCAGCGTGGTCGAGCCCGCGCCCGCCGCGCCAACGACCGGTCACTCGTTGCGCGCGGCCACCGACGCCTACCAACGCCACCTGATCCAGGACTGCCTGGCCCGTCACCAGGGAAGCTGGGCCTCAGCTGCACGCGAGCTGGGCCTGGATCGCGCCAACCTGGCGCGCCTGGCGCGCCGCCTGCAACTCAGGTGAACGACCGCCCGGTCGGAGCAGACCGGGTCCGGCGCGCAAACCTGCTACCATGGCGCCCCCATTCCGGTTGTCCGATAACCCCGATCCAGAGCGCACTACAGTGGAACTCTTCAAAGAATTCACCTTCGAATCCGCCCATCGCCTGCCCCACGTCCCCGAAGGCCACAAATGCGGGCGCCTGCACGGCCACTCGTTCCGTGTCGCCATCCACATCGAAGGCGAGGTCGATCCGCATACCGGCTGGATCCGCGACTTCGCGGAAATCAAGGCGATCTTCAAGCCGATCTACGAGCAACTCGACCACAATTATCTGAACGATATTCCAGGCTTGGAAAACCCCACCAGCGAAAACCTCTGCCGCTGGATCTGGCAACAACTCAAGCCGCTGTTGCCGGAACTCTCCAAGGTCCGCGTCCACGAAACTTGCACCAGCGGTTGCGAATATCGGGGCGATTGATTCGCCCGACTCTCCCCTGGCGCTTCGCCATCCGCTCTAAAACGGGCTTCCACACAACGGGCCCGTTCTGCCGTCTCTCTCCCATGGGTTGTACGAAGCATTATCCCCACGGACATAAAGGTTTCATATTCTTCCGGGAAACATCCGGCAAGCTGTCCCCACAGTCCGTTAGTCAATAAAACCGTGCAACTATATTGTTCTTCCAGTAGATAAAGACTTATCCTTTGCCGCGGACACGGAAAGTCCGTAAAGCCACTATAAATGCACCAAAACCCAGCACCATATTTTTAGAACGGGAGTGAAACGAATGTCCAAACTTGCCGAGTTCCGCGAGGCAGAGCGCAAACTTCAGGAGCAACTGGCCCTGCTGGAAAAGCTGAAAAGCGACAGCAGCCTGAAGCAGGAACTGGAATTCAAGGACAAGTTGCAGGCGTTGATGGACAAGTACGGCATGACCCTGCACAACATCATCGCCATCCTCGACCCCAAGGCTCCGGTCACCGTCAGCGCCGCTCCGCAGCGCCGTGCCCGCGCCCTGAAGGTCTACAAGAACCCGAACAACGGTGAAGTCGTCGAAACCAAGGGCGGCAACCACAAGGTTCTGAAAGCCTGGAAAGAACAGTACGGTTCCGAAACCGTCGAATCCTGGCTGCAACGCTAAGCCGGTTTTCCCGACGGCATCCTGCCGATGCCGTCGGAAACCTCACTGGCTACTTTCGCTCCCCTCCTCGCCAGATCAATTCTGCGACTTCGATTCGCAAGCGCTCCTGATCTTCTGCGCCGCCAGGTTGTTCTCCACCCCCGGCAGGTTCTCCAGCAGACACTCGTAATAAGCCTTTTCCCGCGACAGCAGGAAGGAACCGTCGTTATACAACTTGTCGCAGGCCTGGGTGATGAAGTGAACCGCCACCCCGCTCTTCGCCGTGCGTTGGTAGTCGAGTATGCATTGGTCGTAGTCCTTGTCGTCGGCGAGAGTGGAAAGCGGAAATAACAGCAGCAGGGGCAGCAGGAACTTCATGGCAATGGTATCCATGGGAAAGTTGTGCTCCAGCATGGACGAGCCGGCTCGGAGTGCCAAGCCGACCATGAAGTAAAATTTTGCACTTGTTTACAGGCCGGACCAGACTGGCCGTTCTTCGCTGCGCGAATGCGACAATGGCGGGCCGGGGAGCCGAATCGCAGGCGTCCCGAGCGGATTCGGTTTCCCGGCCGCCTGGCGGCAACTCGCTCCATCGACGGGCACCGCCCTCCGCCGAACTCTTCCGGCAAACGGGTGCTGCCCGATCCGCATCCGCTTCAATAGGCCGCTACGAACAGGAACGACAACTGTAGATTGAGCATGGGCGACAACATATTGTTCAGTTCCAGAAACTCCACCGCTACTTGCCGCTGCTCCGCTTCTATATCCTGCAACAACCGACTGAACGAGGCTGGCTCCAACTGCCCGCGAACCTGGGCCTCGATACGCGCGATCGTCCCTTGCTTCTCGAAGCCGCGAGGAAGCAGTACGCTCACTTCCGCGTCAGGGACGCCCGCCAGGCGAACCCGCTCGGTCAGCCAGGCCTGCACATCGGCCCTCGCCTGCGACGCATTCGGCGCCTGCCAGAAGCGCTCTCGCTGAAGGTTCAGGACCTGCTCCGCCTGCATCGCCCGCTCCGGCCAGGCGGTCTGCCGGGAAACGTCCTGGAGCTTGAGCCATTCCCCGGCCAGACGACGATATTCCTCCCCTCGTTCCTCCCTCCAATCCATGCTGAGCATGACCAGATGCACAACCAGCAGCAGGCACAGGCTCCAGATGGCCATGCGCAAGAGTGGTTTTTCCTGCCATTGTCGTTGCAGGTTCCGCCCCTGGAACTGCAGTGATCGCTGGAAGTCCGACATCAGGCACCCTCCCCCGGCGTACGCAGGACCAGGCTCAGCGATAGCCCCTCGCTCTGCGAAGGTTCCACCCTGACATCTTCGAAACTCCCCGACTCCATGAAACGCCTCACATAGAGACGCGGGTCGACACTGTCGGTGCCAATCCGCAAGTCCAGCTCGGAGCCTCGATAGCGCCAGGCGAGCAACCGACTGTCCTTCGGCAACAGTTCCGCCACCTGTCCCAGCAGCGCCACCTGCGAGCGATGCTGCAAAGCGCGCCCCAGCTCCGTGGCCATCCGATTGGTCTGCAAGGCCTGGTTGCGGGCGCTGAGGATCGGCGAGACCTGGCCGTTCAGTTGGTCGTACTGCGTTCGCAGCGCACGCTCGGCCCACCACCAGGACAAACCTTCCCCCAGATTGAATCCGCATCCCAGCAACAGGGTGGCTATGAGCCCATGCGGCAACCAACGCTCCCATCGCAGCAGCGTTGCTTCTGCCGCCGGAACGGCCCAGGGACGGCCCAGCGCTTCCCCAGGCTCGGCAACCAGGCTCTCCGGGATGCGTATTCCCGCCAGCCCCCGGAGCAACCGAACCCATTGTTCTGGCTGGGGTGGGCTGGGAAAGAAATGGCTCAGGACAAGGCAGTCATCTCTCCAGACCTGGAGATCCAGCCCGGAGCGAACCCGAAGCAGCCGAACCGTCTCGCCTTCCGCGACCGACCGAGGGGGAGCCTGCAGGAGGGATTCGGGGATACAGCGATAACGCCGAGGTTGGTCGACGCAGTCTTCGGCAACGGCCTCCCGGACCTCCTCATCCCAGAACCAGACCAGAGCATGGCCACCCCGCCAGGCTACGTAATGGCCTGCGCGGCGAAAAGGCGCCAGGGCGGCAAGCTTCAACGCCAGTGCCTGATACCGGTCAGAGCGCGGTACATGATTGAGATCGAGACAGCGATAGACACACCACGCCCGATCCACGATCCACTGCGCTGGGGCGCGCCGCGCCAACCCTGTACCTCTACGTACCCACTCAAGCTGCGCCCGGCCATCCTTACCACGGCCTTGCCACAAGCGGGGCGGCAAGAACCCCGGGGGCGATATCGGGATGCAGCGGAGGATTCGAGTAGCGATCATTTATCTTCACGGACCTCTTCGAGAGAAGCTGCCAGGGTGGCAGCAGGCGGTGCTCTGAGTTGAAGCGGACCTCGTATTCCGTCCCCTGCTCGGCTCCTGGCGGGTAGAGCCGAATCGACAGGACCGGACTGGCCAGGCGCGCCCAGCCATCCTCGGGAACCAGCCTCGCATGCCCCCCGAGGACGTCATGCAGGTCCGACATCCGGGTGAACGGACGCTGCCAGCGGGCTTGCAGCAGTCGGCCGACAGCGTCCTCCGGTAGTCCCCAGGCAAGAGACAGGATTCGGGCATCCGCGGTGTTGATGTTCAGCGCCGCCTCGTCCGCCGCAACCAGATCGCGCCAACCGGCGTCGAGCAAATGCGCTTCCCAGGGGCGCCAGGCCTCCAGCCGGAAGACTTCCATCACCGAGCGCAACGGACGGCGCCGGGCCTGGCCCGGAGAGGACCTGTCGCTGGCTTGCGCGGCGCTACCCAGTCGTGGAGCGGCGCCGGGATAGAGATAGCTGAACCATTGGGCGACCATGACCTGCACCTGCTCGGCGGGAACCCCCAACCCCGCCAGCAGCCTGGACAGTACCCGCGGATCGATGCCGGAAAGACTGAGGCGCGCGGAGCGATCGAGCAGCGCAACGCACCAGCCATTGGCCATGCAGAACTCCCGGCCATCCAGAGGCAGCTCCCCGCCAATGGGCAGGATCGAAGTGTCCATGTCCACCTTGCTCGGCGCGGCGCCAGCATTTCCCGGTACGCTCAGGCCCGCGACGGTATAGCGCTGGGTAGCCACCAGCCATTGGACCCGCGCCAGCAAGGCATGCTCCTCCAGCTCACGAAGCAGCGCCTTGCGCCGGTTTTCCGTGGCATCCAGCGAGCGCCCGACCCAGAGTACAGCGGCACTGGCCAGCAGGGTCATGATGGCCAGGAACCAGACCACTCCGACCAGAACGAAGCCAGACGAGCGGGCAGACGCCGCATGTCGGCATGCGCCATCAGAAATCATGTTCGGCGGGCCTCGCTCTGGGCAGCGCGACCGCGACAAGGACAAACAGGCGCTCCTCGGGAGCCGTCAGTGCCATCGCCTCGGGAAGGGTATCGGCCAGTTGCGCGCTCGGCGGCCAGTCCCGGTGCCACTGGCCATGACCGTCCAGATAGCGGAAGCGAGCTTCGCCGCGCAGATGCAGGAGGGGCCAGCGACTGTCCTCCAGCCTTCGCACATAGATCAACTCGGTCCTGTCCTCTCCTGCCCGCCGCTCGAGCCGGAAGGCCAAGGGCGTCGGGATGCCCGCACGGCGATCCAGGGCCGCGGCAGACATGGCCTCGAAACTGAGTTCGTCCCCTCGCAGACGCCAGCGGACCTCGCCAGCCTCGGGAGCGACCAGGTTCTCCACCGCATCACGGAACCAATCGAAGGTCAGCGCCCGGACCTGTCCGCGCCCCAGGTTCTGGTGCAAGGACTGGTTGGCCTTGCTGGCATAGCTCAACCCTTGCATGAGCAACGTGCCGATGAAGGAAACGACCAGCAGCACCACGATCATCTCGAGCAGGGTGAATGCACCCTGTTTTCGTCGCGAGCGGATCATGGTCCATCACCCAGTCGCGCTGGGATGACCACGTACCCGGGAAGCTCCAGTTGCAGCGTCTGCGGCGTTCCATCGCCGGCCCGGATGCTGGCGACGACCCTGAACAAGGTCACGTCGTAGATGCCCGGACTGCCGCTATGGCGGCCCACCGCCGCTTTCGATGCGGACAGTGGCGAACTTCGCCACTCCAGCCGGTAATGCCCCAGCCGGACCCTGCCTGCGGGTTCGAGCGCAGGGTTCATGCGCTCCAGATAGGCCATCGCCACCCGGGCCGTCTCAATGCGCAGCTCGGCCGCCTCGACCCGCTGCATGCTCCGAAAGGCACTGTTGAGCCAGGCGAAAAGCGCACCGCCGACCACTGCCAGGAGCGTCAGCGCAACCACCGCCTCCAGGAGCGTGAAGCCTTCCTGCCGCGCCGGCATCAGCGGATCGTCCCGGGCGCGCAGAGGGGTGGCTGAAGCAGCAGCGTATGTGTCGCGCGCCCATGATGGACCTGCAACTTTCCGCCCAGGCAAACTCCGTTTGCCATGTAACGTATCGGCGGCCGAGCAGTAACCGTCCAGCCATCGGGCAGTCGCAGCAACTGCTCGGGAACCGCCCCGCTCTCATCAATGAGCAGCTCCCGCCCGTCGCTGCGCACGCGATAGCCCAGGGTCTGCAATTGATTGAACAGATCGTCCAGCGCGGTCCTGCGCGCCCAGGTCTCCTGCATCCTCACCAGGCCGGGCAACGCTACCGCAGCAATGGCCCCGACGATCACCAGCACCACCAGCAGTTCGAGCAAGGTGAACGCGGCCTGGTCAACGTTTGGGCGCGTAACCGACATCGGCATCCAGGCCTTTCCCACCGGGCTGCCCATCCGCGCCCTGGCTGTAGAGAGTGAAGGGTTGTTCGGCACTCGGCCTGTCGCTGTACAGGTAAGGCCGGTTCCAGGGGTCCAGCGGTACGCCGCCCTCTAGGTAGGGCCCGTGCCAGAAGGCCCCGAGACGTTCATCGGAAGGCGGCGTGTTGAGTAGCGCCAGGCCTTCTTCTTCGGTCGGCAGCCGGCCGATGTCCAGGCGCATGGTGAGCAACGCGCCCTTGAGCATCTTCACCTGGGTATCCGCCGTCTGCACCTTCGCCTTGTCGGCCTGACTGAACAGTCGCGGCCCGACGAGCCCCATCAGCATGCCGATAATCACCAACACCACAATCATCTCGAGCAGGGTGAAGCCCTGTTGTGCAGCTCTGTTCATACGGTTTCCACTTCACGTCTCATCCAACCAGCCGCGGCATCGATACCCGGCATTCAAAGCACCATGTCGTTGGCGCTGGTAATCGCCAGTACCACGCCGGTAATGATCAGGCCGAACACAGAGCCGATCAGCAGGATCGCCAAAGGCTCGATCAGTACCAGGGCCTTTTTCATTCGCGCCTGCCCGGCCTCTCCATAGAGCGTCGCCAGGCTCTGCAGCATCTCCGCGAGCTGCCCGGAGGCCTCTCCAACCCGCACCAGGCTCGAACCGATGGACGTGACCGCCTGGCGCTCCTCCAACGCTGCCGACAAGGCGATGCCGGCCCGCACATCCTGGGTGACTCGCTCCAGGGTCCGGCGCTGCCGGGCAATGCGGACGCCAGCGGCGGAAAGCAGCAGGGCCTCCACCAGCGGCACACGATTTCCCAGCAGGGTTCCAAGCACCTTCGACCATTGCGCTATTTCCGCCTGCATCAACCATTCCCCGACTACGGGCAGGCGCACCAACTGGTCGAGCGCATGGGCGCGGAGCGCCGGATTGCGCAGCGCCACGGCAATGCCGCCAGCAAGCAGCAGGACGGCGAACGCCAGCAAGCCGGAACTCTCGTTGCTCCATACCCCGATGCTCAGCACTGCCCAGGCAAGCCACGGAAGCTGGGCGGTCTCGTTCAGGAGATTGGCGAATTTCGGAACGACGAAGACGAACAGGGTCGCCACGGCGAGCACCCCGCTGAGCACCAGAATCGCAGGGTAGATCAGCGCCCCTTGCAACTCGGCGCGGGTTCGCCGTTCGTATTCCATCTGTGTGGCACAGTCCCTCAGGGCTCCTGCGAGGTTTCCGGTCATCTCGCCGGCCGCCACCAGTTGATATACATAGCGCGGCAAGTCGAGGCCGGCGCTCTCCAGCACCACGGGAAAGGATTGCCCCTGGCGCAGGCCATTGGCCATCGCCTGCAGGGCGGTAATCAACTTCGGGTGGCGCGCACCTCGCTCCTGAGCCTCCACCGCGTCGGCCATGCTCACTCCCGCCGCGAGCATGGTGGCCAGCTCATGGATGGCCATGTTCAATTCCTCGGCCTTGAGCCGACGTCGCGAGCCCAGGTTGCGGCGTTTCACCTCCAGGCTGAGCGGGGTGAGCCCCTGGCGCTGCAACTGCCGCAGCGCATCCTGGCGCGTGGGGAGGCAGAGTTCGCCACGAACGCGCCTGCCCTTGCGATCGACGGCTTGGTAGATGAAATTCATGGACTTAGCCGCTGGTCACGCGATGCACCTCGTCAAGACTGGTCATACCCAACCAGGCCTTGATCAAGCCATCTTCACGCAGATTGCGCTGTCCCTGGCTGGCGGCAAGCCGATGCATCTGTTCGAGGGAAGCTCTCTGCACGATCAGGTCGCGCATCTCGGAAGACAGATCGACGAGTTCGTAGATGCCCACACGGCCGCTGTAGCCGGTACCTTCGCAGCGGCCGCAGCCTCGCGCCACGCGCCATTGCGCTGCCTGCCCCGGGAACAGCCGCGCGGTGGCCGCCTCGGTCGCTGCCAGATCGGCCGCAGCAAGGGTTGGCTCGCAAGGTTCCGCGCAGTGGGCGCACAACCTGCGCACCAGTCGCTGGGCCTGGACACCGCGCACCGGCGAAGCCACCAGGAAGGGTTCCACGCCCATGTCGATCAAGCGCGTGAAGGCACTCACCGCATCGTTGGTATGCAGGGTCGAAAGCACCAGGTGACCGGTGAGCGAGGACTGTACGGCGATCTCCGCCGTCTCCAGGTCGCGTATCTCCCCGATCATGATCACATCGGGATCCTGCCGCAGGATCGAGCGCAAGGCGGCAGCGAAGGTCAGGCCGATGTCGGCATGGACCTGGACCTGGGTGATATTGGGCACCTGGTATTCCACGGGATCTTCCACGCTGATGAGCTTGCGCACGCCATCATTGATTTCCTCCAGCGCGCCATAGAGCGTGGTGGACTTGCCCGATCCGGTGGGGCCGGTCACCAGGATGATGCCGTGGGGTTCCGCTACCCATGCACGCATCCTCCGCAAGTGGTCCGGGAGCATCCCGAGCCGGTCCAGGCGCAACCCCTCGCGCTCCTTCGGCAACAGGCGCATGACCACCGATTCGCCATGCACCCCTGGCAAGGTGGAGACCCGCACGTCGAGCTCCGTACCGCTGACCCGGATGCTCATGCGTCCATCCTGCGGCAACCGTCGCTCCGCGATGTCGATGGCGGAGATCAGCTTGATCCGCGAGACAACCGCCGCGAATCGCTCGCGGGGAAGGCTCAGTTGGTCGTGCAGGACGCCGTCGACGCGGAAGCGGATACGGAAGTCGAACTCCCGGGGTTCGATGTGAATATCCGAAGAGCGCTTTTCCATGGCCTGGCTCATCACGTTGTTGACGAGTTCGACTACCGGCGCCTCCTCCGCCAGCTCCCGCAGGTAGCGGATGTCTTCGCTGCCGTAGGCGTGCCGATCCGCACCTTGCCGGGCCAGGTCCAGGGAATGCTCCAACCAGCCGTCCAGATCCTGGGAGCGGCACAGCACTGCTTGAATCGAGCGCTCCGGATAGAAATAGCCCAGGGTTTCGCGTATCGAAGGAGATAACGGATCACGCGCCGCGAACAGCAGTTGCTCGCCCTCCTCCCAGACCACCAGTTGCTCTTCGACGAACCAGTCGGTATTGATCGGGGTGCTGAGCAGGAATGCGGCGATGGACTCTTCGCTCGGCTTCCGCAGGTCGTCCCCCACCAGCGGCAACCGCAGTTGCTCCGCCAGCACCTGCATGAGGGTATTTTCCGAGATGGCTCCGGAACGCACGAGAATGCCTCCCAGGCGGCCGCCAAGCCGGCGTTGCAGGTCGAGCGCCCGCTCGAGTTCCTGGCCGCTCACCAACCCGCGTTCGAGCAAACGCTGCCCCAGCGGTATCCACTCGGCCGTCACCTGCGGGCCCGGGGAAACGGCCTCAGAGGACATCTGCAAAACCTTCCTGTACCCGACGGAACCAGAGGAAGCCCGATGAACAGACCAGCAGCGACGCAACGCAATAAACGCTGAAGACCTCAAGGGTCGGATAGGGAGCATCGAAAAGGATCGCCCTGACCATTTCCACCGGGATCGTCAGCGGATTGAGGTACAGGTAGGGCTGCATTACCGGTGGCAAGGATGACAGCGGATAGAACACCGGGCTGATGAATAGCAGAAGCACCAGGAGAAACTGGACGAACTGCCCTATGTCGCGAACATAGACCCCGAGCCCCGCGAGGAACCACGCCAGCCCCGTCACGCAGAGCAGGAAGGGGAGCAGGGCAAGCGGTAGCAGGACCAGTTGCCAGCCCGGCTCGACGCCGCTGAAGAGAAGAAAGATACAGAGCACCAGGTAGCCGAGCATGGCGTTGAAGAAAGCGGCCAGCAGCGGTGTGAGGGGGAGTATCTCCAGGGGAAAAACCAGCTTCTTCACGTAGTTGGCGTTGGCCTGGATGATAGTCGGGGCCCTGGACAGGCTTTCAGCGAGGATCCCGTTCAGCAGGAGTCCGGAAAACAGGGTCAAGGCGAAGGAAAGCGTGCTCTGGCTTCCACCCCAGCGCGACTTCAGCACGAAGCCGAAGACAAACGTATAGATCAGCAAGAGCAGGAACGGCGAGACGATGATCCAGATGCGGCCCAACATGGCGTCGCGATAACGCAGTTCGACCTCGCGCCGGGTCATGACCAGCAGGAGCCTGATGCGACTGGCGAGACTGGCCGGTACCAAGAGGGAACCACTCACAAAAAAACTCTCCACGGCGAAGAAGAACAGAACCCGCTAACCATGAAGGATCGAAGCGAGCAGGGCCATCAGCCCCCACTACTTCTGGCGTAAGGTTTTTCTGATTCGATAAGAGCCTTCAACAGGCAGAAACACCTTGGCACTCCCGCCAGCTTGAACGCCCCTCATCTGCGTACCCGCAGGAGAACGCCCGGACAATCCGGGCAAGGGGCAACGACTCTCACCGATAAGATCCGATCATCATCCTGGGAAGTGCACCCTCGATATCCAGCAACCGGCGCAATGAAACCGGGCGAAGACAAGACCCATCTTCGATGCAGTGCGTTTTCCACACGACGCGCGAAACCTGCAACGAAAGTGGATGCATCGCAAGTCACCTGCCCGCCGAACCGAGATAGCGAACCTGCCATGCGTTTGCTCGGTGGCCGTATCCCGTTTATATCGACCTCAACGCTCCGGCCCGCGCACCCGGCCCCGCCAATGCGACGGGGTGTCGCCCGCCTCTTTGCGAAACAGCCTGACGAAGAAGCTGACATTCTCGTAGCCCACCTCGTAGGCAATCTCGCGGATCGACAGAGGGGTGGCCAGCAGCAACTTCTTCGCCCGGTCGACCCGGACCTGTTGCAGGTAACGGATCGGCGAAAGCCCGGTGGCAGCACCGAAGCGACGTTTCAGGGTACGCAGCGCAAGGCCGGCCTGGGCGGCCATACGCTCCAAGCCGAGGGGCTCGGCGTGGTTGGCCTCGATCCAGTCCTGCAACGCAAGGATGCTCTCATCGCGATGGTTGCGGCGACCCGGCAGGATCGGACTCAGGCGTTGCGCATCGGCGACCAGCAGGTGGGTGGCGCAGAGCTGCGAGAAGCGGTCGCCTCGCTCCCGAGCGATGATTTCCAGCAAGGCATCGAAGCAGCCGCCCAGGGAGCCGGTGGTATAGAGTCCGTCGGCCTGCAGGTACGAACGCTGGCCGATGAAGCGGCATTGCGGATAGCGCCTGGCCAACTGCCGAACGTAGGCCCAGTGGCTGGCCAGCAGGAGACCGTCGGCGCGCCGGCTGGCGGCCAGCCAGGCGGCCCCAGTGGTGAGGGCGAGGACCCGGGCACCGGCGTCGATCCGCTGCGCGATCCAGGCCAGGCTCGCCGCATCCGGTACGAAGCCGGCCAGCCGCGCTCCCTCGATGGCGGGAATCACCAGCAGGTCGCAGTCCGCGTCGATCTCCAGGATCGCGTCCGCTCGCAGCGAATGGCCGCTGGCGACCGTCACCTCGCGGGCCGATGCAAGGATGCGCACTCGAAAGGATGGCTCCAGGCCGATATGCGCCTCCAACAGGGAGACGATGCGGAAAAAGTCCGCCACGGCGAACACCCCCATCCCCCAGCAACCATCGTAGGCTAGCACCGCAACTTCTTTCACCGCCCCTCCTGGCCCGATCGGACTATCGAAGAGCCCTTTCGAGGATCGTTTCCTGCGAAGAGCCTACATAGTATCGACAAGCCTCCCGTCACCCTAGCGACGGATAAGGCCGGCCCATGCCGACCAATCGGCCTATTGCGCCAGTCAACCACCCGAGACTCGAGAAGGAAGCCGTCCATGTCCCCCATAGAAAGCCGCGAATACCGGATCGACACGCCCCGCGGGCAGCTCTTCGCCAAACGCTGGACGCCCGCCGCAGCCGGCTCCGCGCTGCCGATCGTGCTGCTGCACGAGTCGCTGGGCTGCGTGGCGTTGTGGCGGGACTTCCCGGAACGGCTGGCAGCCGCCAGCAGACGTCCGGTGGTCGCCTATGACCGGCTTGGCTTCGGCCTCTCGCCTGCCCACCCCGATGCCCTGCCCCTGGACTTCATCGAAGACGAAGCGCGCCGGGACTTTCCCGTCGTCCTGCGACAACTAGGGATCGAACGCTTCATCGCCTTCGGCCACAGCGTTGGCGGCTCGATGGCGGTGGCCTGTGCGGCGGCGTGGCCGCAGGCCTGTCAAGCGCTGGTGGTCGAAGCGGCGCTGACCTTCGTCGAGCCCCTCACCCTCGACGGCATCCGCGCCGCCGACCGCGTCTTCGCCCGCGACGGACAGTTGCAACGCCTGGAACGCTACCACGGCGAAAAGGCACGCTGGGTATTACGCAGCTGGGTGGACACCTGGCTTTCCGAAGACTTCGCCGACTGGAACCTGGACGCCGACCTGGCGCGGGTGCGCTGCCCGATCCTGAGCCTGCATGGCGAACTCGACGAGTATGGCTCGCAACGACATCCGCAACGCCTCGCCCGCCTTGCCGGCGGTCCGGCAACGTTGCGACCGCTACCGGGTTGCGGCCACGTTCCCCATCGCCAGCAGCCAGAAGCGGTTCTGGACGCGGTGGTCGCGTTCCTCCGCGGTCATGACTGAAGACTCGAGGCGCTTTCGATAGCTCAGCGGATCACCCCGGCGCGCACCGTCAGCGGCCAACTGACCCGATAGCGCGTCTGCGGGTCGCCCCAGGCTTCGCGCAGCTCATCGACGAACGCGGCGCCCGGATCCTGGCCAAGGGCCTTGCCGGCCTCCTTCACCGCCGACCAGGTACCGACGTAGCCCAGCAGCTCGTCCAGGGTCCAGGCCACCTCGATGGCCAGGTCCGGCAGGCGGCGCTCCTCGAAGGGGAACGGCAGATTGCGGTAGCCCTCCTCCACGTGGCGCCGCTCGGCAGGCCAGTAGGGGCCGACGACCTGGTGGTAGAAGTGCTGGACCAGCGGTTCCATGGGTCCGTCGACATGCAATACGCCATAGGTGACCAGGGCCAGGATGGCATCCGCGCGGGCCACACGCCGGACTTCCTCGTAGAAGCGCGGCAGGTCCAGCCAGTGGGCGGCCTGGGCGACCGTCACCAGGTCGGCGCTGGCCGCCGCCAGCCCGCTGTCCTCGGCCAGGGCCACGCGATACTCGACCCGCTCGCGCGCCTGCGCCTTGTCGATCTGCGCGGCGCTGGCGTCGGTACCGACCATCCGTTCGAAACGCTCGGCCAACAGCACCGTGAGCTGTCCGGTGCCGCAGCCGCAGTCCAGGGCCAGGCGGGTGCCGGGGCAGAGCGCGGCCAGCTCGTCGACCAACCGCGCCGGGTAGGTCGGACGATGTGCGGCGTAGTTCGCCGAACCGGTGGAGAAATGATCCTTGAAAGGTGCCGTCATGGGACTCTCCCGAAATGATCCCGGCGACCACAGGGACCATGGCCGTCCAGGCTGCCGCCTTACACTAGGCGAATCCCGTCGATACGGAAACACGACTTTCGGTCACCTTGGAGCACCGTCTCACTACTGCATGCGGTGCAGCAATCAACTGCAAAGAACCTACCTGGTCATCCCCGGATGCTTCATTAGACTGCCGGAACGACGAACGCAGCCAAGGAGACCGCCATGCCCAGTCGCATCACCCTCAACGCAAACGGAGGCCCCGAGGTCCTGCGCCTGGAGCAAGTCCAGGCGCAGCAACCGGGCCCCGGCGAGGTCTGGCTGGAGCAGGCCGCCATCGGCGTCAATCCGCTGGACCTCGGCCAGCGCTCGGGAGCGGTACCGATTCCGCTGCCGTCCGGCCTCGGCCTGGAAGGCGCCGGAGTGGTCGCCGCGCTGGGTCCGGGAGTCTCCGGACTGGCGCCGGGCGACCGCGTCGCCTATGCCACCGGCCCGCTGGGCGCCTATGCCAGCGCCCGGCTCTACCCCGCCGAGCGCTTGCTGAAGCTGCCCGACACACTCGCTTTCGAGGACGCGGCGGCTCTGCTGTTCAAGGGGATCACCGCGCACTACCTGCTGCATGCCACCTACCCCGTCGGGCCCGGCACACGCATCCTGCTGTACGGCGCGGCGGGCGCCGTCGGCCAGTTGATGGCGGCCTGGGCCCGGCACCTGGGCGCCTGGGTGATCGGCGTGGTGTCGAAGGCGGAAAGCGTCGAGCGGGCCAGGGCTGCCGGCTGCGACGAGGTGCTGGTGTTCGACGCGGCCAGTCTCGCCGCCCAGGTCGCCGAGCTGACCGCCGGGCGCAAGGTCGATGTGGTCTACGACCCCATCGGTCGCGCTACCTTCGAGGCGTCCCTGGACAGCTTGCGTCCGCGCGGCCTGCTGGTGTCCTTCGGCGCTACCTCCGGCGTGCCGCCAGCCGTCGAAGTCGCCACCCTCAACGCCAAGGGTTCGCTGTTCCTCACCCGTCCCTCGCTCGCCGCCCACACCGCCAACCCGGAGGAATACCGGCTACGCGCGCAGGCTGTGCTGCGCGCCCATGCAGACGGTGTCATCCAGCCCCGGGTCTGGCGGCGCTACCCGCTGGCCGAGGCGGCCGTGGCGCATACCGATCTGCTGGAGGGACGCTCGCAAGGCGCGCTGGTACTCTTGCCCTGACCCACTCGCAAGAGACGCATGCATGCAACCGTTCGACAGCCGGCAGGCCGATGAAGTCGCCACGCTCCTGGCCCTGGCCGAGCACGGTTCGTTCGCCGCCGCCGGCCGCGCCCTGCAACGACATCCCTCGGTGCTCTCGAAGCGGCTCGGCGCACTGGAGCGTCGCCTCGGCATCCGCCTGGTCGAACGCACCACCCGGCAACTGCGCTTCACCGATGAAGGCGAGCGCCTGGCGAGCCGCTTCCGCCAGGCCGTCGACCTGCTCGACGAGGCCGAGCACGAAGCCAGCCTGGGCGCCGCGCAACTGCGCGGACGCCTGCGCATCGCCCTGCCATCGGCGATGGGCCGGCTCTGGCTCGGTCCGCTGCTGGCGGAGTTCGCCCTGGCGCATCCGCAGGTGGTGCTGGAAACCGACTATTCGGAGCGCTTCGTCGACATCATCGCGGAAGGCTTCGACCTCGCGATCCGGGTCGGCGAACTGGCCGACAGCCGCCTGGTGGCCAGGCGGCTGTGCGCCCACCGGCGCATCCTCGGCGCCGCTCCCGACTACCTGGAGCGGCATGGGGTACCGCGTATCCCGGCCGACCTGGCGGCACACAATTGCCTCGGCTTCAGCGGACTGCACTCGTACCCGGAATGGAAGCTGACCCGCCAGGACGAACAGCAGCCCGTGCGGGTACGCGGCTCGATGGTCAGCAACGACAACGAGGCCCTGCTCTGCGCCGCACGCCAGGGCCTGGGCATCTTCGCCGCCGGCGAGTGGCTGATGAGCCGCGACCTCGAAGCCGGCAGGCTGGTACGGGTGCTGCCGGAGTGGCAACTGGATGCCGACGCCGGCGTCTACCTGGTGCGCCCCTCGGCGCGCTACGCCACGGCGGCGGCCAGCGCGTTCCGCCAATGGGTGGAAGCGCGGTTCGCCGCGGGCCCGCCCTGGCAGCGCCAGCGGGACTGAGCGGTATCCGCGAGCGGCTCGCCGAGGATCGCGCCGCCTCCCGCCCCTCGCTCCCGGACAATCCGGATACCCTCCCGCCAGCATGCGGATAGCCAATGACCCGCCGGCCGGTTCCTACTAGGCTGGTTCGCTTCGCTTTCCCGTTTTCCCACTCCAACAACAACCCGATGAGGAATCCAGGCATGGGACAGTACGTCAGCATCGCCGCGTCCGACGGCAGCGGCCGGTTCGACGCGTATCTCGCGCTCCCCGCCAGCGGCAAGGGGCCGGGCGTGGTGATCGGTCAGGAAATCTTCGGCGTCAACGCGAACATGCGCGCGGTGGCCGACCTGTACGCCGAAGAGGGCTACGTGGCCCTGGTCCCCGACCTGTTCTGGCGGCTCCAGCCGGGGGTCGACCTGGGCTACGACGAAGCGGCCTTCGCCAAGGCCATCGAGCTGTTCCAGCGCATCGACCTGGACGCCGCGGTGGACGACATCGCCGCCTGTATCGAGCACCTGCGCCAACGCGAGGAGGTGGTCCACGCCGGGATCGGCTTCGTCGGCTTCTGCATGGGCGGCAAGCTGGCCTACCTCGCCGCGACGCGCACCGACGTCTCCTGCTCGGTGGGCTACTATGGCATGGGCATCGAGGCGCTGCTCGACGAGGCGAAACAGATCAAGGGCCGGCTGGTGCTGCATTTCGCCGAACAGGACGCCTACTGCCCGCAGCAGGCCCGCGACGCGATCCTGCCCTGCCTGCGCAACCTGCCCAAGACCGAGTTGTACCTCTACCCCGGCGTCGATCACGCCTTCGCCCGCGTCGGCGGCATGCACTTCGACAAACCGGCCTACCTGATGGCCCACGAACGCAGCATCGCCGCCCTGAAGCGGGAGATCGGGCCGAACTTCGACCTCTCCGCGCTGTGGGACGAGCATGTGCGCCACGAGTTCGATACCCGCGACGTCGCCGCGACCATGGCGACCATGGTCGCCGAGCCCTACGTCAACCATGTCCCGACCCTCACCGGCGGCGTCGGCCAGCGCGAACTGAGCCGCTTCTACCGCCATCACTTCATCCACGGCAACCCGCCGGACATGACCCTCACGCCGATTTCGCGGACGGTGGGGGCGCTGCAGGTGGTCGACGAGTTCGTCATGCGCTTCACCCACAGCTGCGAGATCGACTGGCTGCTGCCCGGCGTCCCACCCACCGGGCGCTTCGTGGAAATCCCCATGCTCGGCGTGGTGCGCTTTCGCGGCGACCGCCTGTACCACGAGCACATCTATTGGGACCAGGCCGGCGTGCTGGTGCAGATCGGCCTGCTCGACCCGCAGGGCCTGCCGGTCGCGGGGGTGGAAAGCGCGCGCAAGCTGCTCGACGAAAGCCTGCCGTCGAACCGCCTGATGGCGCGCTGGGCAGCCAGCGAAGGACTCGGCCTCTAGCGGCCGGCTAGCCGCCGAGCAAGGCGCAGAAACGCGCCAGGTCGACGTTACCGCCGCTGAGCAGGATCCCGACCCGCTTGCCGCGCAATTCGTCCTTGCGCTGGCGGGCGGCGGCCAGGCCGAGGCAACCGGTGGGCTCGACCAGCAGCTTCATCCGCGCGGCGAGGAAGCGCATGCCATCCACCAGTTCGGCGTCGCTGGCGGTGAGGATGTCATCGACGTTGCGCTGGATCAGCGGGAAGGTGAGATTGCCCAAATGCTGGGTCTGGGCGCCATCGGCGAGGGTCTGCGGCGTATCGATATGCACGATGGCGCCGCTGCGCAGCGAACGCTGGCCATCGTTGCCGGCCTCCGGCTCCACCCCGTAGATCCGGCAGGCCGGCGCCAGCGCGCGGATCGCCAGGGCGCAGCCGGAGAGCAAGCCGCCGCCGCCGAGGGGCGCGAAGAAGGCGTCCAGCGGACCGACTTCTTCGAACAGTTCCTTGGCCGCGGTGCCCTGCCCGGCCAGCACGTCGGGGTGATCGTAGGGCGGGATCAGGGTCAGGCCATGGCGCTGCGCCAGGTCGCGGCCGATCTGCTCGCGATCTTCCGTATAGCGGTCATAGAGCACTACCTGCCCGCCGTAGCCACGGGTCGCCTCGATCTTCACCGCCGGCGCGTCGGCCGGCATTACGATGGTCGCCGGGATCCCCAGCAAGCGCGCCGAGAGGGCGATGGCCTGGGCGTGGTTGCCGGAGGAGAACGCCACCACCCCGGCGGCACGCTGCTCGGCGGAAAACCGCGACAGCGCGTTGAAGGCGCCGCGGAACTTGAACGCTCCCATGCGCTGCAGGTTTTCGCATTTGAAGAAGACTTCCGCGCCGAGTTCTTCGTCGAGGGTACGCGAGGACATCACCGGCGTGCGGTTGGCATGCCCGGCGATCCGCGCGGCGGCGGCGATCACATCGTCGTAGGTAGGCAGGTCGTGCATGGTCAGTTCCTCGGACCTTGGCAAAGAAGACGGGCAGGTCGCCAGGTTAGCAGGCGAACGCCGCCAGCAGCGCCTGCGCGACAGCATCGGCGGCGGAAGACTGGCGGAGCCATTGACGAAGAGGCCCTGCATGGGTCGATGCTCCGCGATGCCGGGTCGGCCTCACTCGTCCAGGTAGCCGTCCCTGATGCCCTTCGAGCGGCGGTAGAGGTAGAGCCCGAGGCGCAGCACGACGAGCACGCCGAAGAACACCCCGACGGTCACCCAGGTGTTGCCGAAGAACCATTCCAGGCAGACGTAGAGCAACGCCAGCGGTATGCAGACGAGGGTCATCAGCAGGTAATGCTTGATCATTGCGGCGGGCACTCCTCTTCTTCGTCCTTCAGCGGGCATTTGACGATCTGCTTGCCCGTCTGCCAGGCGGCCTGGGTGGCCACGGCCTTCTTGATGGTATCGGCATGGGCGGCCTTGCGCGCGGCCAGCTTGGCCGCGCGGTTGGCGGTGTTGGCCGCCTGTCCGGAAAGGGTCCTGATCGCCTTGGCGGACTGCACCACGGTCTTGCCGGTGCTGAGCATGCCCGGCGCCACGGTGCCGATGGCCGCCGAGGCGCCGACGTGTTTCCAGTTGATGTCGATGCACTTCCACTTGATATCGGTGAGGTCGCGATCGCTGTCCCAGTTGTCCTTTATCTGCCCCAGCACCTGCTTGCCGGTCTGCATCCCCAGCTCGATGCCGGCGCCCAGCGCCGCTCCGATCGCGGCGCGGGCGGCGAAGGCGCCGATCACCACCAGCGGGATGATCAGGCCGGTGGGATCGTAGGCCAGCGTGGGCGCGTTCAGCGCGTAGGCATAGGGGTTGGGCCCACCGCCCAGGCCGAGCGGGTCCTGGCTGGCATAGCGCCCGGCTTCCGGCAGGTAGTAACGGTAGCGGTTGTAGTAGAGGCCGCTTTCCTCATCGTGGTACTGCCCCTGGAAGCGGATCGGCTGCGCACCCGGCTGTCGTTCCGGCGCCACCGCCCGCCAGTCGTCCGGAACGCCCTGCCAACGCAGTTGGCCACGCTCGTCGCTCAGTTGCAGGGGGGTACCGAGGTGGTCGGTGTGGAAGAAAGCGATCCGCGCCTCGCCCAGCGCCGGCACGCATTGCGCCGGCAGCGGCTGGCCCTCGGCGGCGAACGCCTGGCGCAATTGCAGCAGCTCCGGGGGATCGGGCTCACAGGCCTGCTCCAGGCGCAGCAACGGGACGAAACCGCCCGGTTCGTGAACGGTGGTGCGCAGTTCCCGCGCAAAGGCTTCGGCGCATTGGCGATCGCCGTCCCAGCCGAAGCGCACCTGCTGCTCGACACCGTCGCGCAGCACCACCTTGGCGATCCGTCGCGACAGCGCGTCGTAGCGGTAGCGCGCCTCCAGCCGCGTGCCGTCGGCGTAATCGCGCGTCAGATGGACCAGGCGCTGCGCGCCGTCGTAGGCCAGGCGCAGGCGCTCGCCGTCGGCGCCGATACGCTCGACCAGGTTGCCCAGCGCATCGAAGCGATAGCGGTTGCCGGCGATCCTCTCCACGCGGTTGCCGGCCCAGCGCGCCGGGCCTTCGCCGGCCTGGCTCGCGCGCGCCTCGGAGCGACTGAAACCGGAGCGGTACAGTTCGTTCTCGGCGAATGCCTGGCGAGCGTCCTCGCGCGCATGCTCGCCGACGCCCTCCAGGCGGTTGCCGGCGGCGTCGTAGCGGTAGGTGCTGGCCGCCGCGCCAGCGCGCCGGCTGGCCAGCAGGCGACCGCCGAGGTCGTATTCGTAGCGCACCGACGGATACTGGTTGTCGTCGATGCCGACCAGTTGTCCAAGTCCGTCGTAGCGATAGCCGCGCTGCCAGTCGAAACCGCCGGCCAGACGCAGGCGGCTGCGCTGCAGGCGTCCCAGCGGCGCGTGCTGGCGCTCCTGGGTGAACAACGCGTCATCCTGCCCGTCGCGGCGGGCGTCGCGACGCACCTCGCGGTGCAGGGCATCGCGCTCGAAGGCCAGCTCGACCGCACCGACCAGCGCGCCGTGCAGATGACCCGGGCCATAGGTCAGCCAGGCGACCGGCGGCGCGTCGCCATAGCGGCTGGTCTGGCGCACGCCTAGCGCGTCGTGGCTGTGCTCGACGCTGTAGACCCAACCGTCGGCATGTACCTGGCTTTCCAGGCGCAGGTTACCGACCTCGTCGTACGTGTAGCGCACCTCGCAATCCGCCCCGCCGGCGCTGGCCAGGCGGCCGTCGGCCAACCAGCGGTAACGCTCGACCAGGGCCGGTGCGTGCTCGGTGGCGGGAACCCGGATGCTCGCCAGGCGGCCGTCGCGGTCGTAGGCATAGGTGGTCTCGCGACCGTCGGCATCCTCGCGGGCGATCAGTTCGTCAGCGGCGTTGTAGCGATAGCGTTGGCGACGACCGTCGAAGCCGGTCTCTTCCACCAGACGGTCCAGCAGGTCGTAGCGGAACTGCGCCTGGACGCCGTTCTCGTTGGTCAGGGCGACCAGCCTGCCGGCTTCGTCGTGCAGGTAGGACAATTCGCCGCCGCCGGCGTCGGAAACCCGCGCCAGCAGATCGCCGTGCCCCCAGGAAAACAGCGTGGCGTGCCCCTTGGCATCGGCGATACGGGTCTGCCGCCCAAGGGCGTCGTATTCATAGCTCAGGGCGCTGCCGTCGGCCAATTCCAGGCCGATCAGTTGCCCCAGCGGGTCGTAGCGGCGCCGGGTCAGTTGTCCCAGCGGGTCGCTGCTGGCGACCAAACGTCCTTCGTTGTCGTAGTCGTAACGCCAGACCTGGCCGGAACAATCGGTCAACGCGGCCAACAGGCCGAAGCGGTTCCACTCCAGGCGCCGCTCGCCGCCGCGCGGGTCGACGATTCGCGTCGGCCGGTCGGGCAGGCGCGGGTCTTCGTAGGCGTAGCGGGTGCTGCCGGCCGGGCCGCGCACCGTCGTCGCATTGCCCCGTTCGTCGCGCTCGAAGGTCCAGCGGCGCTGCATCGCGTCCTCCAGCTCGACCAGCAGCCCGGTCTCTTCGTCGACGCGCTTGCGATAGCGCGCCTTGCCCGGCGACTCCTCCTCGAGCATCCGCCCCTGGCCATCGCGCCGGCGCCGCGTCTCCCGTCCCAGCGGATCGCGCATGGCGACCAGGCGGCCGAACAGGTCGTAGTCGAACTCGCTACGGCTGCCGTCGGCCCTGACCAGCGCGGTCCAGCGCCGCTGCCCACCCTCGCCGGCGAACTCGTAGCGTTCGACGCGGCCGAGGCTGTCGCTGACCTCGGTGGCATCGCGCAGGTAGCGGAAGGTACGGGTCAGGCCGCCCGCCTCGATCTGCTTCACGACCCGCCCGTGCGGAGCATGGACATCCCACTCGTAGCGAACCTCCAGCCCGCCCGGTTCGCCGTGGGCGACCAGCATGTGCTCGCGCCAGGCGAATACCCGGACCACCTGGCCAAGACGGTCGCGCACGGCGATCAGGTCGCCGCTGTCGCTGAACTGGTAGCGCACCAGCCAGTCGAGCCCCGGGCTCTGCGGATCGATGTAGTCCGGAGGCGGTCCGTCGTGGCTGGCCAGGATCACGCCGAACAGACGCAGGCCGTCGTCGCCCTCGCTCGGCTCGCAGGCCTGCTGGTAGACCAGCGCATAGCTGCGCCCGGCGCTGTCGCGCACGCCGGTGAGCAGGCCACGTCCGCTCCAGCGGAACTCGGTGCGGTAGCCGGCGCGGCCGAAGCTGGCCTGCAGGCGCCAGATACCGTCGGGGCAACGCTGGAAATGCAGGTAGCTGTGGCCGGACAGCACCAGCACGGAGCCCTCCTGCGTCTGCAGTTCGGCCGGCACCGCCGCCCAGCGCCCGCGCCAGGCCTGCGCTTCGCCGCCGCTCGAACTGCCGCGGCGCAGCCACAGCTCCTCGCTGCCGGAATAATGCTGCGCGCCGGGAGCCAGCGCAGGAAAGCCGATCCGGCGGCCCTGGGCGTCGACCAGCACGCAGGCGTCTTCGCTCAGTTCCAGGTGCATGCTCTCGCCCGGCAGCCACCAGCCCCGGCCGAGCCGGCCGATACGGGGGTTGCTCGACAGGTAGCCACGGGCGAAGGTGAAGGTGTCCGGCGCCGCCAGGGCGAAATCGACCTCTTCCGGCAGCAGCTTGCTGCCGAGCATCGGGTTGACCGGCTTGCCCACCAACGGCACGCAGGCGGACACCCGGTCGGCCAGGCCGACCGCGCTGCTGCCGACGTGCACGGTGGGCGAGCCGGTGGAGATAACCCCTCCCGAGACTTTCTCGCCGACATGGGAAACCGGTAGGCCGCTCATCTATCCATCCTTCCTTGGGAAAAGCCGCGACAGGACATCCGCCCGCCGCTCAACAGTTGATATCGACATTGGGCGAGAGGATCTCGATCTCCCCCGGCGTCAGGCGGATCGTGCTCTGGCCGCAGCGCAAGAGGATCTCGCGGTCGGCGGTCAGCTCGATGCGCTGGCTGCCGAGGGTGATGCTCTGACCGTCCAGGGTGATCTTCGAGCCATCGTCGCTGCCGCCCACGCTCACTTCGTAGCTATCGCCCACCGACAAGGTCTTCTTCTTCATCACCTGGGTGCTCTGGTTCAGCCCGACCACGGTGTTCATCATCATGCCGACGTTCAGGCTGTAGCCGAGCCCGACGTTTTCCATGCGCCCCATGCCGACGTTCTGCAACGAGGCCATGAGGATGGTTTCCGTCTTGTTCATGCCGATCCTGACCGTCTCGTTGCGGTCGACCGTCTTGCTGCGGTTGGCATGCACGGTGATGGTCTCGTTGTTGTCCACGGTCTCGG
>NZ_KV813428.1:0-269 GCF_001813645.1 Pseudomonas sp. HMSC063H08 | reverse complement strand
TCGTCGCGCAGCGCCTCGATGACGCCGCGGGTAATTGGAAGAGCATCGGTGCCGGCCGCAGCCAGATTCTCTACAGTCAGTGGTTTGCTCTTCGACAGCAGTTCCTGCAGCGACTGGAGTTTCTTGTCGTAGGTCTCCTGGATCAACGGGGTAAGGCCGACACCTGCCGCCGTCACCGTCTTCTGGCAGCCTTCGCAGGTCTGTTGCTGTTGCTCCCCCAGTACCCGGGTGGCGAATGCGGCGGCTTCCTGGGGGGAGGACCAGGTGTT
>NZ_KV813427.1:0-234 GCF_001813645.1 Pseudomonas sp. HMSC063H08 | reverse complement strand
CGCTGGCTCTGCCGTCCCCGTTCCTTCTGCGCGAAACACGACCCGTCCCGGCGTCCGCCGAAGTACTGGCACGTTGTGTACGACAGCGGGAAACCCACGCCCTTCGTGCCCGTGCGCGAAGCATTCCAACTGGAGGGCTGACCCATGCTCGCTAGGACCCTGAAAGCGCTGCTCCTGCTCTGCTTGATCCAAACCGTCCGCGCCGTGGCCGATCCGGTCAAGGGCCGCGCTCCC
>NZ_KV813426.1:0-2782 GCF_001813645.1 Pseudomonas sp. HMSC063H08 | reverse complement strand
GGGAGCGCGGCCCTTGACCGGATCGGCCACGGTGCGGGCGGCCTGGATCAGGCAGAGCAGGAGCAGCGCTTTCAGGGTGTCAGCGAGCATGGGTCAGCCCTCCAGGACACGCAGCAGGTCCTGCTGCTCGGGGTGAAAACTCACAGATTCTGGTTCCGCCAAGGCCCGCATCACATAACGGCCCCACTGCTCGGCCATCGCCTCGGCGATACCGATATAGGTCCGGCTACGGTCCTTCCAGCGGTCAGGGCCTGGCGCCATGTAATGCACGACCGGAGAACGTCCATCGACGATACGGGTCGGCTCCAGAAGCGGCAGGTTCTGCAACCAGAGGTGCGTTTCCTTGCGCTCGCCGTGTCCGAACATCCAGGGCTGGATGATCTGGTCCGGCTTGCGAATATGGCTGGAGATCACAGACTTGGGGTTCTCCAGTGCCTTGAATCGAATAGGCGCCGACAGCAGGGTACGAACGAACTCCAGGGCACGTGCCTGACGACCGTCAGCAATCTTCTCGGGAAACCAGCGGGCACCCGAGGTAGCCAGGTCAGTGCAGGGCGGGTGGGCAATCAGCAGATCCCACCCCCAGTCCAGCATTTCCAGGACATCCCCCTGGACGTGCTCCCCTTCGGTTTCCGAAGGCAGCAGATCGCAGCTCACGGCGTAAAAACCAACCCGGGCCAGTGCATCGCGGACACGCCCGGAGAACTCGCAGGCAATCAGTGCGGTTGGCTGTCTCATAAGGCAGTCACTCCAGGACGAAAGGTTTGTGCAGTCGAACGCCGGGCGTGGGTTTCCCGCTGTCGTACACAACGTGCCAGTACTTCGGCGGACGCCGGGACGGGTCGTGTTTCGCGCAGAAGGAACGGGGACGGCAGAGCCAGCGGCCACCTTCCCGATAGGGCAGCCCAGGGGGCCGGCAGTCCGGACACGGCGACGGGCTGTGCAATGGGATGACCTGCCTTGCGGACCAGCACACAGAGCAAGCGCAGTCCGGGGCGTGGGTTTGGCGCAAGTAATTCGGAGACGACATGGTCAGCTTCCTCCTTATCTTGGCGAGCACGGCCCCAGGCGAGAGCCTCAACCCGCAGGTCGGTCAGATAGGATTCTTCCGGCTGGGAGAGGTAGCCGGAGTCCATGAGGCCATCGATCAGCATCAGGGCGCGGTTGAAGGGTTCGCTGGGATGCTCTGCCGCGTGCAGCAGATAGCCCTCAAGGAAGCCCAACAAGGCGTTAATCGGGTTGCTCGACAGAACGCGCGCTAGCTCAACGCCTTCAAAGCTCTGCTCAACACGAAAGACCAGTTCGGCATTCAGGGAGCGCATAGAGGCCTTGGCAGCCTGTTCAACCCGAGCGCGAAGAGCTGGAGGCATACGGAGCTTGAATTGCGGATCGGTGCGGCTCATGCCGTCCACTCCTGTTCCAACAGCCAGTTGCGCAGCAGCGCGCTATTTACCATGCGCAGCTTTCCAAGCTTCACGGACGGCAGCACCCCCCGGTAAACCCAGGCGCGGGCGGTGCCGTAGCTAATGCCGTTGCGCTCCGCCCACCGCTCGATGGACTCCACATCCTGTTGCGGCCCTATCAGGGCACCGGGGTTAAGCTCTTCCAGTTCCATGCTCGTTCCGTCACTATTCATTCCAATGCAGACAGTCATCTCTGCGTAAATAATACGCTTTCGTGCATATTACGCAAAGCAATCCAATGCGTAAAGATTACTCGGATTGAATTTATCTTTGATGGACGGCGTAAAAGATAGAGCCCTTCAATTGATCAAGAAGGTCGGCCCAAGACGATTGAGCGATATGGGCGGCAAAAACTATGATCGGTGGAGGAACATCAGCAGCGAGAAGATACGCATCAGCACCGAGGAAATCGGCATCCTTGCTCAGGCGTTTCCGGAGTACGCCCTTTGGCTAGTGAGCGGTCGCGTTGAGCCTCAGAACGGCCACGTGAGCCCTGACTACGAGGAAGCCGATGCCAAATTAGCCAAACCCAGCGCGGGGTAGAGCTAACTAGGAAGGTGGCACTGCGCTGGTTCAGCAAAGGATGTGGTTAGCGCGGCAATCCGACCAGTGACGATTGCCGACTAGCCAAACGCCAGCAAAAATACTGTTTATTTAAACAGTATTTTGACTATGCAATTTGATATTCGCCGCATGCGCCGCTATGGCAAAGTCCTTGGACGCGCTGGCTTCGACAAAGCCCCTGTACTAAGAGGAGACGTATGGGTGCGGATGGCCTCGACCTCGCCACTCAACCGCCCTACCTTGATCGCCGAAATCCTCAAAACCAGTCCTAGCGGGTCGATTTTGCCAACACTGCACGACGTGCAAATTCACGGTGTGAGGACCAATGCACTGCTCATCACCGGCATTGAGTTCATCGACGGCGTGGCCTACTCACAATTCTGGCATTGCCGAGTGACGTGAGCCCCTTCCCTATCCCTTCAGAAAGTAGGATTATCTACTGGCACTATGATAGTGCAGCACACCTCAAAGGACTGAGTGCAGATGAAAGCAGACTGGGACGATGCCCCGCAGCACCTCAAGCGCAAACACCAAAGCGCTGGAAAGTGGGTGGTGGCCGTTACCATCGGTGTCGCTTTCACCGCCCTGGCCATCTACGTGGCCGATCACAAGCTCCAGTTTTCACCTGAGCCGCCAATTACTCAGGCGCCCCCGGCAGAAAGCTATACGCCGAAATACGAGTTCAGCGAGCCCACCGGCCAGCCCGCCGCGACACCAGAGCAATGTTGGCGCTGATGGAAAATTGACCCACCCTG
>NZ_KV813425.1:0-773 GCF_001813645.1 Pseudomonas sp. HMSC063H08 | reverse complement strand
GTCCGCGAGCTGTCTCGCTGGCACCTGGCCCTTGCCCTGGCTGCCGGCGCGATATCTGGCGTCGTGCGATCGAAGTCGGACCGGATCCTGGTCGTGAAGGGTGACACCTACAAGGACAAGGTCCGCAAGACCGAATTCACCGAGGACGACGACGGCAACATCACCGAGGTGAGGATCCTCACCGACCGTTTCATCCCGATCATCCGGGCATGGGAAATGACACCCTCCTCGGTCAACCAGGGCCGCGTGCTGACCATCAGCTCCTCGGCCGCGACCACGGAAGAAGCTGAAGAGCCCCAACCTGAGCCGGCCTCTGCACCGCTGCTGTTCAGCCCTGGCCAGGTCGTGATGACCGCAGCCGTGAGCCACCTGGTGGAAACCGGTCAACTCAACCCAGCGCCTTTGCTGAACCGCCATCTGGCGGGAGATTGGGGGACGCTGGACCAGGAAGACTGGAACACCAACCAGAGAGCCCTGAAGTTCGGCGATCGGCTGCTGTCGTCCTACGACATCGACGCCGGCGACGAATCCAGGCTCTGGATCATCACTGAGGCAGACCGCAGCTCAACCACGCTTTTGCTCCCTAGCGATTACTGACCTCGCCCCCGCGGCGATTCCTTCCACTCCACCCTGCAGGGTATGCCGATACCCGAAGGGGACCGTGCACGCCCTGCTCCGTTCTTCACCTGCAGGAGATGCACATGAACGCTCTGACCCAACCGGCCGCCCTGGCCGCCTCCCCCCTGAACATCAACCTGACCGACTTCATCGAC
>NZ_KV813424.1:0-303 GCF_001813645.1 Pseudomonas sp. HMSC063H08 | reverse complement strand
GTCACCACCACCACCCACAAGACCCTGCGCGGCCCGCGCGGGGGCCTGATCCTGGCGCGCGCCAACGAGGAGATCGAGAAGAAGCTCAACTCCGCGGTATTCCCCGGCGCCCAGGGCGGCCCGCTGATGCACGTGATCGCGGCCAAGGCGGTGTGCTTCAAGGAAGCGCTGGAGCCGGGCTTCAAGGACTACCAGGCGCAGGTGATCCGCAACGCCAAGGCGATGGCCGAGGTGTTCATCGGGCGCGGCTACGACGTGGTTTCCGGCGGCACCGACAACCACCTGATGCTGATCAGCCTGGTG
>NZ_KV813423.1:0-343 GCF_001813645.1 Pseudomonas sp. HMSC063H08 | reverse complement strand
ATCATGGCCCTGGCCGCCGACGGCACGCTCTATCTATCGGAGAGCCACCAGAACGACATTCACGTTCTGTCGTTCATCGACCGTCTCGATCGCCGTGGCTTCCGATACCAGCTCAACCTCACCGACCTGCAGACCATTCACCAGCTCTACCGCGCCGTCGCCATGGACGGCCTGGTCGATAGCGATGGCCAGCGCGCCACCCAGATGCAGGAGCGCGTGGTCAAGATCATTCGTAAGGCCACTGAGCTGCGCGCCAGTGACGTGCATTTCGTCGTGAGTCCCGCCGGCACCGGCAGCAAGATCCGTTTCCGCGTCGACGGCCTGCTGAAGACCGTCGAGCAGT
>NZ_KV813422.1:0-225 GCF_001813645.1 Pseudomonas sp. HMSC063H08 | reverse complement strand
AGCAGCGGGCGCCTGGCCCTGTTCGTCCAGGACAGCTGCACCGCCTGCATCCAGCGGGTCCGCGACCTGCAACAGCAGAACCAGGAGTTCGACCTCTACTTCGTCGGTAGCCAGAACGACGCAGAGCGAGTGCGGCACTGGGCAATTCTCGCTGGCGTCGACCCGAAGAAGGTTCGCAGCAAGCAGATCACGCTCAATCATGACGAGGGCCGCTGGATGGCCCTG
>NZ_KV813421.1:0-496 GCF_001813645.1 Pseudomonas sp. HMSC063H08 | reverse complement strand
GGAATAGCCGTTCCGCAAATAAAACGTGACGGCATTCCCACCTGATTAATGATTATTCCAATTCAAGAGGAGATATGACGATGCTCGATAATGCTATTCCCCAAGGTTTCGAAGACGCCGTGGAGTTGCGCAGGAAGAATCGCGAGACGGTGGTCAAGTATATGAACACCAAAGGCCAGGATCGCCTGCGCCGCCATGAACTTTTCGTCGAGGACGGCTGTGGCGGTTTATGGACCACCGATACCGGTTCGCCCATCGTCATTCGTGGCAAGGACAAGCTGGCCGAGCACGCGGTGTGGTCGCTGAAATGCTTCCCGGATTGGGAGTGGTACAACATCAAGGTCTTCGAGACCGACGATCCCAACCACTTCTGGGTCGAGTGCGACGGCCACGGCAAGATCCTCTTCCCCGGGTATCCCGAGGGTTACTACGAGAACCACTTCCTGCATTCCTTCGAGCTGGACGACGGCAAGATCAAGCGCAACCGCGAATTCAT
>NZ_KV813420.1:0-305 GCF_001813645.1 Pseudomonas sp. HMSC063H08 | reverse complement strand
TCGATGGCCAACTCCGACGAGCAGTCCAACCGCACCAACAGCGTCGCCGCGGCGATCAACGAACTCGGCGCCGCCGCCCAGGAAATCGCCCGCAACGCCGCCGATGCCTCGCACCATGCGTCCGACGCCAACCACCAGGCCGAAGACGGCAAGCAGGTGGTCGAGCAGACCATCCGCGCGATGAACGAGCTTTCCGAGAAGATCAGCGCCTCCTGCGCCAACATCGAGGCCCTGAACAGCCGCACGGTGAACATCGGCCAGATCCTCGAGGTGATCAAGGGCATCTCCGAGCAGACCAACCTGCT
>NZ_KV813419.1:0-491 GCF_001813645.1 Pseudomonas sp. HMSC063H08 | reverse complement strand
GGATCGCCGTCGAACGGCGACTTGCCCGGAAGAAACGGCACTGCACCGCAGTTGGGCGTGTTGTCGAACTTGTCGTTGCAGGTCTGAATGAGCTGGTCACAGCCAGGGAACGCGACAGCCCGAGTACCAGGAGCCAACAGCGAGGTGCCACCCACCAGGACCAGGCGGTTGCCGGTGTGCAGCTGGATACCACGCTGCTCGATCACTCCCTGGCCGCTGTCCCACTCGACGTAGCCTCCGCGGAACCAAGCATCGGGGTAGCCGCCGATCGCGTTGCCGGCCCCCGTCACGCTGTTGCCATCACGCAACTCGACTGTGAACGGCACGCGGTATTGCTCGCGGTCTGCCCGGCAGTTGTGATCGAACACCGTGTAAGGGCACTCACGTCCCCATGCGAGGCTGATCGATGTACGCGGTTCGGTGCCGAGCAGCCGGCACTTGATCTGCACCCGGCTGTCGGCCGGCCAGTTCACCTCGTCGATCCTGCCCAT
>NZ_KV813418.1:0-1145 GCF_001813645.1 Pseudomonas sp. HMSC063H08 | reverse complement strand
CTTCCGGGCAAGTCGCCGTTCGACGGCGATCCCTGGTGGTAGGAGTCATCCATGTGGGTGCAAATCGCGATTCTGGTCGCGTCGTATCTGATCAGCAGCGCTACTTCTGCGAAAGCGCCGAAGCCGAAACCGGAGGCGCTGACTTCCGAAGATCTTCCGCAGACCGAGGACGGCACCGGCCACTACGTGATCTTCGGCGATGTGTGGATCGAGGACTGGATCGTCCTCGGGACCGGTCACGAGCGGATGCAGGCAGTCAAATCGAAGGGGTCGAAGAAGTGACGGATCTGATCATCACAACAGCGCATCTGCGCAGTGTACCGGGGCTGACTTGCCGGCCGGGTTACTGCGTATCCGGTGCGCGCGCCTGGTTCAATGCCCATGGCTTGGACTGGCACCGGTTCGTTGCCGAGGGAGTGCCGGCATCGGTGCTTGAGGCTACCGGTGACGAACTGGCCCTGCGCCTGGTCAACCACGCACGTGCGGAGGCGAGCAATGGGCGGCCGTAGCAAAGCGCAAACTGTCGGCTTTCGCTACCTCATGGGCATTCTCATGGGTTTTGCCAGGGGGCCGCTGGATGAGCTGGTCGAGATCAAGGCAGGTGATCGCACTGCATGGAAAGGATCGGTCAAGAGCAACCAGACCATCCAGATCAATGCCGGCGAATTGTTCGGTGGAGACAAGGCCGAGGGTGGCATCGTTGGGCCGCTGGACGTCATGTTCGGCGCCCCGGACCAACCGGTGAATCCTCGACTGGCGGCGATGGTGGGCGGCCTGGTACCTGCGTTCCGCGGGGTCACCACTGCTTTCTTCGACGGGCAGCTCTGCGCGATGAACAAGTACCCGAAGGCCTGGATGAGCCGGTGGCGACGAGCGCTCAACGGATGGGACGGTGGAACCTGGTATCCCGAGAAAGCAGTGATCAGCCTGGCCGGCGACCAGGTGAAGGCGATGAACCCCGCTCACATCTTGTTCGAGTGCCAGACAAACCGGGACTGGGGCCGTGGCAAGGATCGCGGCCTGCTGGACCAGGCGTCGTATCGGAAGGCCGCAGATACGTTGTTCGCCGAGGGCTTTGGCCTGTGCCTCAAGTTTCGCGTGGCAGACGAGTTGGACAACTTCGAGCAGACCGTCCTCGATCACAT